>JANQKI010000144.1 GCA_028281165.1 Opitutaceae bacterium
TCCGTTTCATTTCAGCAAGGGCTACTATTTTATCGAGCAGGACTTCGTTCGCCTGTTTAAGGACAATAACGACGAGACTAAGCGGTTTTCCTGGTCTTACGAAAAGGAGCTGGGCGAGCGGCTTGGCTTCCATCGCTTCGCGATCCTTGCCGAAGAGCATGTTTCCCACGTCGAGCGCGACCGCCGCCGCCTGGTTTGGGAAGACAGGGCTATCGATCCCCGCGCGAATCCCGACGCTGCGAATAATCGCGTCTTCATTCGAAACTACTTCAAGATCAGCGACGACTATTCGGATATCCGGGCGGGGTCTTTGGAGAACATGGGCCAGGGCGGCCATATCTTCGACTCTTCCAATCTGGATGATCCGCTCGTCGTCGGGTTCGCTCGAAACAATTCCGGCGATCAAGACGACGTGGTGACGACCAATACCAGAATGTTCGTCATGCAAAACTACTTCTTCAATCGGCGCTTCGTGACTACGCTGGGCCTTCGCGACGACGATCTGGAATCCGTCGAGCCCACAATGATCCGCGATCCGGATACGAGGGAATGGCGCTTCACCACGCCGGATGATGTGGACGCCGGGCGCGTGGAGGAGCAATTCGAGTTCTTCGAGACTTCGGGAGATCGTACTTCGCTCGGCGCGGTATTTCATTTGAACGATATCTTCTCTCTCACGGCCAATCAATCGGAGGGCGTTCAGCTAGCGGATCGCAATCGCGTTGTGCTGCCATACTTCCTGGTTCCGGAGCCGATCAAAGGGGAAGGGGAGGACTACGGCATTTCCTTCAGCCTATTCGGCAATCGCCTAAGCGGCTCCCTCAAGTACTTCAAGTCTGAAGCCATCGGTCAGGCCTCTAACGGGGACGGAGCGGCCTTCATCAATCCGAATCGGGATATTATCGATAATTTCGAGAATGTCTTCAATAATGCCGGTATTACCGATCTCGGCGCGGCCAGTATTACGCCTTTGGAATTCGTCAATGTGGGAGAAACCTTCTCGATTACCAGTATTGACGATTTGGATGCGTTGCATCGTGGAGGCCCATATAAGTTCAAGTCCGATCGCGCCAGCGATGGCTACGAATTGGAGATTCTAGGACAAATCAACGACAACTGGGACATTCGTCTTAACGCGTCGAAGACCACTACATCTCGGGATAATGTTCTTCTGGAAGGAGAAGCCTGGTGGGCTGAGCGCCTGAATCTGTATTCGGAATTGGACGCCTACTGGACTTCGCTCGGAAACGAGTCGGTTATGAGCAGCGGATTGGTCGATGAAGATGGCGTGGTCGATCCCGATCGCACGCCGAATGACCGCATTGCTGAAAGCGACGAGAATCTGGCTCGCGATCGCCTCGAGCAGAGCAGCGGATTTGGTTCGCGTCCTGAAAAGTTCAATCTCTGGACTCGCTACCGCTTCACCGATGGGCGTTTCCAAGGCCTTTCATTGGGAGGCGGCTGGAGATACCAAGCCGGTAACATCGCTGGCATCGATTTGGTCAATGAGACGACACTGATTGGAGAGCGGAGCTCCTTCGTCGACTTCATGGCGTCTTATCGGACGAAAGGATTTTTCGGCAGAGGCGACAAGCTTCGAGTCACCTACCAGCTGAACGTGAATAACTTGCTGGATGCCGACACCTTTCTCTCCACTAAGATTTGGACCAACAACACTACCAACGAGCCCTATGCCAAGCGTGGCTATAAAGTGGATCCGCGGAAAGTGACGTTTACGGTGAGGACGCAGTTCTAGGCCGTGCTTCGTTTGATTCCTAAGGCGAATCGTCCTTGGTTGGCGATTCGCTTTATTGAAACGGCATTCATCATGGAGC
>JANQKI010000152.1 GCA_028281165.1 Opitutaceae bacterium
AGTCGATTTTCCAAGCTTTTGGCGAAGACCTCCGCCAGATCCTCCATGGTTTCTCGCATGCCCGCCACAACATGTGGCCGAACCTTCCAGGTAACGGCCAGCATCAAAGTCGCAAAACCAGCGCTGCCTAGAGCAATAAAGAGAAAGAATATGATATAGCGCAATCTCACCAGTATCGCTTTAACGAATACCCAAATCCTCGATGGGTTTCAATTGGATCTTTGTTCACATCGAGAGCCCGAAATTTCGAGCGCAATTGCTTGATATGGGCATCGACCGTTCGGTCCTGACTCGCTCCAGGATCGTTCCAAGCCTGCTCAAGCAATTCCTCGCGACTGAATACTCGTCCTGGTCGAGACGCGAGGGTCTCCAAAAGCCGATACTCGTTTCGCGTAAGTTGCATATCTTCGCTGTCCAAGAAAACACGATACGCGTTTTTATCGATTTCCAATCCTTCCAAAGCTGTTGCTTGATGACTTGCTTGAAAGCGATCCTCGCGTCGAAAAGCCACCCGAACACGCGCCACCAACTCGCGCGGACTGAACGGCTTAACGATATAGTCATCTCCTCCCATCTCCAAGCCAGCCACCCGATCTGCCTCGGAATGACGCGAGGTAAGAAAAATCACGGGGATCTTTTCGCTGATAAACTCTCGTCCTAAATCCCAACCGCTCACATCCGGTAAACCAATGTCCAATACGACTAGATGCGGATCCAAGTCCATCTTCATCTCCCTCGCCGCTGACCCCGTGCTAGACCAACCAACCTCGAATCCATCAGCTTGCAAAGAATAGCAAACGGCATCGGCAATGGACGGTTCATCCTCGACCAAGAGTATTCGTCTTTTCGACACGAGGTGAATGGCTAAGCGGATAGAAGAAAAAATGCAACAAGGCGAATTAGGAATGGAGCATTCGATCGAAGGATCGCCCATTCCAACTTAGATGGCTTAGCGGATGGAGAAGAGGTGCAGAGAAGACTAAAAATTAAGCCTGATAATAGTCAATTTAGTTGCGCTAATTTGCGCTTTATGAAAGGATGCCATGAAAGAATTTCTAGGAAATATACAGGGCAGGAAGGCAACAGGGCTTCTGTCGCAGAGGTAGTATATGGAAAAGCTAAATCAAAAACTAATCGCTGATCGTCTCCAGCTTTCTCGAACAACCGTTTCTCGTTGTTTCACCAATCACCCCAAGATCAATCCGGAAACGAGAGCGAAGGTCTTTAGGCTAGCAGCCGAGATGGGCTATTCCTACTCCGCTCAAAGGACGGGGAACAACGTCAAACTCGGCGATCGGAAAAAACTAGCCGTAATTGTGGGCATTAGCGAAGAGGCCCGGTCGAAAAACGACACCGCTACAGCCGAAGAGCTGCTAGTGGGCATTAGCGAAAAAGCAGCCTTCGAGAAGCTGGAGCTGGAAGTCTTTTACGTCGATCCCCAAACTTTTCAGCCTCAGTCAAGAGCGAGGCAAATCATAAAGGGGGTCAGCTGCCTCGACTGGAAAGGAGCTATTCTCATCTATCCACTAAAGGAAGAAGCTGTTAGCAACATCATGGCGAAATTTCCAACCGTGTCAGTGCTAGAAGACTACGATAACTGCGAGGTCGATTGTATAAACTTGGACCAGATCAGGGGCATCTCCCGGCTCATGCAGCGGCTTGTGGATCTTGGTCATAAACGGATAGGTTTCCTAAGCTGGAAATATCCAGTACACACGCCATGGGTGGAGCGTCGACTCGGGGCTTACGTGGAAAATCTCTACAGACTTGGCCTAGAGCTGGATCCGGATATCATCCTCAACCTTCGTCGCGATGAGCAGATACCACTCGACGAACTGGCGAACCTAGTTGCGAAACACACGCAAAGCGGCGTAACCGCGTGGGTCTGCGCTGCCGACCACCAGGCTTATCATCTGATCCGAGATCTTAAGGAGCGAGGCATTCGCGTTCCCGAGGACTGTTCTATTACTGGCTTTGATGGCCTAAAGCCGCCTAAAGGCATGCCGCAAGTAACCACCATTCGGGTACCATTTAAAGATATGGGCATATCCGCCGTAAGCTCCCTGCTTCGGAAAATCAATCATCCCAACACGAACCGTCGAAACATCCAAGTATCAGGCGAGATGATTGTCGGGGAGACCTCGGCTCTTGTCTCGACATGAAGGCCATGATCCAATGAAAGCCAAGCTCTTCAAATATCTTTGCTACTCTCAAATCTTATGCTTTTCAACCAGCTGCGCTGCCAACGTCGAGCAATCGAACGACGAGAAGTCAGCGACTGATTGGAAATTAATTTGGTCCGACGAGTTCGATCAGCCGGGCTTGCCAGATGAGAGCAAGTGGTCGTACGACGTGGGAGGCCACGGATGGGGAAATAAGGAATCTCAATTCTATACGGAAAAACGCCTGAAGAACGCTCGCGTCGAAGACGGCCTTCTGATTATCGAAGCGCATCGAGAGGCGTGGGAGGAAAACGAATACACTTCCACTCGCCTCGTCACGCGCGGAAAGGCTGCCTGGATCTATGGCAGATTCGAAATACGAGCTAGGGTGCCTAAGGGTAGAGGAACTTGGCCGGCCATCTGGCTATTGCCTGTCGATTGGAATCTCGGATCGAAGAAATGGCCAGATGTAGGAGAAATCGATATTATGGAACATGTAGGACACGATCCTGGGGTCGTTCACGCTTCCGCTCATTCGAAAACATACCAATGGCAAGCCGGTACTCAGAAAACCGCTACAATTAAAGTCCCTGATGCGTATGAAAAATTTCACACGTATGCCTTGGAGTGGACGGAAACTGAAATAAAGGCCTTTGTTGATGATCAACTCTACTTCCATTACGAGAAAGAAGGAGACAGCTGGCAGAGCTGGCCCTATCAGCGCGATTTTTATCTGTTGCTGAATGTAGCGGTCGGAGGCGAATGGGGAAGCGTTAAGGGCATCGATTCACGCGCCTTTCCGCAGCGAATGGAAGTGGACTTCGTTCGTGTCTACAAAGCGAATACTGAAAGCTAGTCTCTCTACGCCTTTACTTCGAAAGGAAAGTTTGCGCAGGAGACATCGTCATCGAGACCAGTGACGAAAAGGTACAGACGATAAAAGCCTTCATCTTGAGGGGCCTCAAAGGCCACCGTACCCATTTCCAAAGAAATGAAATCAGTATCCACACTTTCAGGGCGTCTTTCGAAGTCGCCCCCTTCCTGTCGATCATTGCTCTCGTAACGCAACACCCATTTGACATCAAATGATGTGGAGTGGATATCTTCGAGCCTGAACTCCGCTTTGAGCTTCTGATTAGGATGCGCGCTTAAATTCCCCTCAGGAAGCTTCCCTTGCATTCTCAACTCGCCCACACGAACTCTCGGCTTAGTCTCCAGGTTTTTGTTCCAGCGATGGGAAAGCGTATCCACAGTTTCATAACGACGACCGTCATCATCAAAAAGGCTATACCAGGTCTCGGTGGTTTCTTGTTTACTCCCCCAAAGAAAAGCATAGCTCCCTAGACAGTCGTCTCCCATTTCATCGATTATATTAAACCTGTCATCAACCTGCCGCGCTTTCTCGGAAGAACTGGGTTCTATTGGAGCGCCCCACTGCGTTTTTCGAACCTCCCAGCTTCCATCGGAACCCCATTCGGTAATAAGAAATGGCTTTGTCCATCCAGCTGCCTCAAGCGTCGGCCTAACCGTGGCTATATCCCCATAGGCATTGATGCCAAGAACATCGATGGAAGGACAGAACTCGTTAATGATATTGAGTATTTCAATACACGGACTTGAGATAACCGTCATGGTGGGATGAGAAGGATCGATCCGTTTGATATACTGGGCCAACTCTTCTACAGCTGGCCAAGCATCGTAGCCGTGATCTTCCATTCCCAATTCCAACTCGTTTCCGATTCCCCAAAGAAGAAGGCTCTCCTCTCCCTTTAAAAGATTGATCTGCTTTTTCAGCATATCAGATTGACGCGAAACGCTGACTTGATCCTTGTAGTCGAATCCTTTGCGAGGCTGCTCAAGCCACAATCCTGAGCATAGCGTTAAGCCGCTTTCTCTAACAGCGGGAAGAACAAGCTCGGTCTGATCGAACGACCACGTTCGGATGGAATTGCCTCCGTAGTCGACCAAACTGCCGACATGAGCGAACCCGCCGGCTCCATTGACTCTATAGGGCAAGCCGTCACGAAAAACCGAATACCCATTCGCCATCTTTCTAACTTCGACCCAACCTGGTTTTGCAAATTCTACTAGTGACATATGAATTTCTTTCTACGCTGGGGCGACAACGACTTCGCCTCCTGCAGTTTTACTCTTGTTTTGACGACGGTTTTGCAGGTCTGTTTCAATACGGGCGAGTTCTGCATCCCGAAGCGGATAAAATCTGATGGCAACAACCGCCAGCAAAGCGAGACCGGCAGGTATTACCGTAAACAAAAGTCGAATACCAAGCATGGCCGAGGGACCCTGCTCAGCGTTGGCCACAAAACCGAACAAGCCCAAAAGCCAACCCGATAATGCTCCTCCAATGGTTAAACCAAACTTTTGAGCGAAAAGAGCCGCCGCAAATACTAGGCCAGTCGATCTTCTCCCCATACGCCATTCGCCAAAGTCGGCAACGTCGGCATACATCGACCAGACGAGTGGAACTGTGGGACCTGCCAGCAACGCTCCCAAGAAGCTTAAGGCCAGCATTAAACCGTATTGATCAGGCCTTAGGAAAAACAGAACCCCTATCGAAAGAGCGTTGAGAGCGGAAAACAGCATCATGATCGACCGCTTGTCAAAACGGCTTGCCAGCGGATTCGCGAAGGCCACGCCGATTATCAACCCAATCATACCTCCGGTCATGACTACGGTTGTTTTATCGAAGATGAGGAAAAACGGAGACCCATCGTCGCCAACGTAGTACTTGAAGTAATACACGGTAGCTCCATTTCTCACAGCGACATTGGCCAAGGTGAAAACGGCAGCGAGAAAGAGAATCAGCCACGGACGATTTTTCAACAAGGCCAAGACGTCTCCTTTAATATCGTTTTTCTGATCCGATTTCGGCTGAACCCGCTCCTTGGTGTTCCAGAAGGCGACGAGAAACAAAGCGATGGAAACCAAAGCGAATAAAGCCATGGTCAGCTGAAAACCGCGCGCTTCATTGCCAGCTCCGAGGAAACCGACCAGCGGCCGTACGAACATCGAAATCAGCAGCCCACCCGCGAACGCGCAGAAAAAACGATAGCTCGCTAAAGAAGTCCGCTCGATCGATGAAGGCGACATGACTCCCATCATTGCCGAATAAGGAATATTGATCGCTGTATAGACCATCATCATGGCCGTGTAAGTGCAATAAGCATACACAAGTTTTCCCGTGCCGCTTAAATCAGGATTCGCAAACATCAAATAGCCAATAATTCCATACGGAATACATAACCACAGCAGATAGGGGCGGAACTTCCCGAATCGTGATCGCGTTCGATCAGAAACAACGCCCATCAGGGGGTCGTTGACCGTGTCCCAGAGTCTGGTTATTAGAAACAAGGTTCCAACCGCCGCCGCGCTTATCCCGAATACATCCGTGTAGTAATAGAGCAAGAAGATGTTGAAGGTCTGGAAGAAGAAGTTCGAAGCGGTGTCGCCCATTCCATAGCTGAGCTTCTCGGTAAATTTCAAGCGCGGGGTAGATTCGTTCATTAGTTTGTAATTAAATTCTCATGACAAATTAGATGTCAGTCACTAGATATTGGCACTTGAGAAGGAATTGCATATTGCTATACTGATGAGCCTGAATAGGCGACCTCTTAAGAGCCCCAAAAGAGGCCGCCTTAGCTTCCGCATTACTACCAATAACTACAATTCAATTCCAAACTGAAGACGATAGGTACGAGGCTTAGCGAAGATGAATCCGTACTGATCCTGATCGTTCATCAAATTGTATGCATTGAGCTGAAGGTATGCATTGCGCTCGCCAATGGTGAAGGCGTACTTCGCCATGGCATCGACGTTCAGACGATCCTTTGTGTACAGGACAACACGATTGCCCTCGCTGTCGTTCACCAGCTGACCACCCAGGTCCGTGATGCCGGAGAAGTACTCCCGCTTGTCCTCCCACTGGAATCCAAGACCGAAAGAGAGGCCGGCAAGCTTGCCGTCATTTACGTTGTAGTTGGCCCAACCTGACACGGCATGCAGCGGCGTATCGTCCTGCTTTTCGCCCGCGCCGTAACCACGGCCTTGCCAAGTGGAAGTGTCTTGAGGATCGGTGAACTGATCTTCAAGCGAATAGCCTGACAATCCCCAAGCCCCTTCGGGGAAATACCAGATAGCCCAACGGTCCCAGTTTCCATCTGCATATGGATACTCAGGGAATGCTCCTGCATTGACTACTTCTCGCGTCGTCTGAGCGTAGTTGAGAATGAACTGCATGTTGTCAGTCGGCGTGAAGTTCAACTGGGCTTCCCAACCTGAGGACTCTTGGTCGCCGCTAAGGAATGCGTTGTAGCCTCCTCGAGAATCGGCCGCCCAATCCATCGCCGCGTGGTTCGTGTTTTCGTCGGAATCGTACAACCATCCGGGCCAACCTGGATTGGTAGACTTGGTCGCATCGAATACGCGGTCTAGGAAAGCGGCGCCTTCAGCGTCGGTTGCGTTCAAGTACCACTTCTCATCTATTTGGTAAGCGGATCCGGATGCCACAGCGGCATCCCACTGAGGTTTAGCAACTGTTAGCGAACCATTGCGCCAATCCGCTTCAACAGTAGGATTGAAATCAGATACATTATACACGATATCCGCGCTAGGATTGAAATTTCCCTTGGCTGGAGCCGGTGCCCACCAGTAGAAGATTGGTGTACCCGTTTGCTTGATACGGTAGGCGCTAACTGTTCCACTCAACTTGCCTTGGATCAAATCGAATTTGATTCCCGCTTCTTCGCTTTCCGCGGTCACGGCGTCCATTGGATTGCCATAGACATCCCGATTTCCATCGAAATTCGGCATAAGGCCTTCGGCTTTGAGCACATAGAGAGAAAAGCGATCGTTTAGATCGTAGCTAACGCCGAATTGCGTACTGTCCGTCTCTTTTGCGTCCGCTTCGTTATCATCAATTGTGTCTGCTCGAAAATCTTCTACGCGTCCGTCGAAATCATTGCGGTCGCGACGAATACCAGCGACAGTGGTCATGCGGTTACTAAACCACTTTCCTTGATACACCGCGTAGGTACCTTGATTCCATGCCGTGTCGTCTGTGAAACTGTCATCCGTCAATTCTGGCGCTGCCGTTCCGTCTCCATTAACG
Source organism: Opitutaceae bacterium (assembly GCA_028281165.1). Lineage (GTDB taxonomy): Bacteria > Verrucomicrobiota > Verrucomicrobiia > Opitutales > Opitutaceae > JANQRT01. The sequence continues at coordinate 7,291 of JANQKI010000152.1, forward strand.
CCAAAACGAATGGGTGACGAGTCAGACGGGTTCCAGTAGAAGAACTCGTCTTCCGCCGTTGTACGCTTCAATTCCGTTCTGTCCGATCTCTCCTCGGATCTACCAAACAGAAAACTGTTATTCATGGCCCAGAATTCGCTACCGGAGAACAGATCGAAGCTGTAGTTCAACTCCACACGCACCTGCTCTCTATCAATTTCTTCATCTATGTCGGTCCACCAACCTTTGTAAATCGCATCAGTTATCGGACCTCCTTGGAAGTTGCTGTCGCCATTCGCCGTACTAGCCGGCACAACCGTAATCGTACTGCGAAGATTTTCGGGACCAACGTTATTCTGGACGGCGCCGCCCACATCTCGTGAATTGAATTTGGCATTGGATTTATTTAAGCCGGCCAGCAAATACAGGTTCTCAGCGAATCGATGGTTCACTTGAATTCTCATATTGTTCGTCTCCGTATCCAAGTATGTATCCGGACCGCTCCAACGCATCGTGCGTACATCCTTGTCGGGAAACTCTAGGAATCCCGCTCTTTCCAATCGGTCCTGCTGGTTAACTACATCTTCTACGTCTGCCCGAGCTCGGACCGTCTGAAAGCCTATTCCATCCGCATCGGCTTTTCCGTATTCAAGATCCAAGGTCACTTCCGTTTTCTCGGTTGGCTTGAAGGTGAAGATCGGCGATATGAAGATTTTATCATTCTTGGCGAATTCAGTGTAACTGCCATTTTCTTCGTAAACCGCCGTCAGATGGTAGCCGAGATCCCAAGCTCCTCCTAGCGGTCCACCGGCTTCGTATAAAGCCCGAGCGTGCTTGTCGGCGCCTACTGAAAGCGTCAAATGCTGCAGCTCGCTGGCTGGTGGGGCCTTAGGCAAGTAGTTCACAATACCGCCAAAATTGCCAATTCCGTACAAAAGCGCTGCAGGACCTCTGATTACTTCAACGCGTCCAATATTCGCCGAATCAGTGCTGAATTGACGACGGTACCCGTCGCGCAAAGTCGCATCGGTAACAAATCCGCGCACTTTGTAGGTCGTTTCATTCTTATTACTGGTCGCTCCTTCGGGGTTGTGCACACCGCCAATCGTATCGAAGCTGTTGCCCCTGCCTGCGTCATTCTGCGATTCGAGAACAATTCCAGCGCTGTAGCTCAAGCTTTCGCGAAGATCGGTTGATCCGGTGTCTTTTATAAACTCCTCAGTGATCACTTCAATCGGCATCGGAATGTCTTTGATAGCCGTATTTAAGCGAGTGCCGGAAATGGTGTTCGTTGCTCGATAGCCCGAATCGTCAGAAGCGTCTACCGAAAATGGAGATAGCTCATAGACTTCATTGACTGTTTCTGAGGCGTCGTCGGAATCCTGTCCGTAAGATGTCGCCGTAGCCAAAAAGATGACGCAAAATGACGTCAGTATGGCTAAGATAGTTTGGTGTAAGCTGTTCCGTATCATCTTTAAGATCTGGTTTGCTTTTGTGATTGTATTGCTGATGGGATCGCCGGGAGTCGTCTAGGGCGTCCCCGATAGGGATAGTTTCGGGTGAAAAGGAGAGACGGAATGCTTTCGTTAATTTAGCTGAATAAGGGCGAAGCGCCAATCTCTGCCTTGGTTTATTAAAGTGCACATTAGTGCAATCATAGAGATGTTGTCAAATTCTAATTGCACTAAATTGCATCTTAAAGGGCGGCTAATGGAAAATCGTCTGAAACATTCCGGCTCCTTATCAGCCGGCCGCAAGGAGCGATACGCTTCTCGGCAGGTTCCCTATCGTCCTAGCTAGATAATCAGCATTCAAGCTCTGACCAGCCTGACACAAGTCCACTCGTCGAGATAGGTTGTCTCAATGCTAGCCCAATCGGAAAGGGACTGAAAGCGATTCGCAACGTCATCGGTTTCGGCAGCCAGTATCCCGCTTAAGATCAGCCAACCTCCTGGATTTAGGGCCTCCACAAGGCATGGAGAGAATTCCACTAAAACATTGGCCAAGATATTCGCCATCACTAGATCGGCTTTGCGTCCTTGTAATCCGGTTACAAGATCGCTTTCGGCAAAATAGGATTCAGTAACACCATTTAATGCTGCATTTTCCTTTGCGATTCTCACCGCTTCAGGATCGTTGTCGAACGCATGGACATGATTCGCCCCAAGCTTAGCAGCCGAAATAGCTAGAATTCCCGATCCGCACCCCGCATCGACGACCTTTGCCTCTTCGAGATGCGAACAGCCATTCTTAAACGCGATCAGTTGCTCCACGCAAAGACGCGTCGTCGCGTGATTGCCAGTGCCAAAGGCCATCCCCGGATCGAGCCAGACAGCATTGCCCTTTTCCGGTACCACGTATTCGTCTTTCAACCACAAAGGCACCCAGTGAATGGATCCGATCGACCAAGGCTTGAAATGCTCTTTGTAGCTTTCTGTCCAATCCTTGTCGTCGAGTTCCGCCAACAGCGGCTCATTCGAAAAATTCATCAGCTCGGAAATTTCCTGCCAGCTAGCGTTCGCTAACCCCTCGTTTTCGAAAACGCCGCGCAGCCAATAGCCTTTATCCTCAAAATTCTCATACAAATTCCAGTGAGTTGCATCCTCCAATTCGAAAAGAAGATTCTCCACAATCTGGAATTCTTCAAAGTTAAGTTCTACGGAAAGCTGATGCATCGCTGAAATTGATACTGTGGAGTAGCGGCATGTCTAGGACATGCCGATTGATCAATACAAAAGAGCAGGCCTAGGAGAGACTGTTGAGTAATTAATGTAGGAGCCCCCTTCAGGTCTCGAAATGCGTTCGCCATAAAATATCCCCGCAATCCTGAAAGGCGAAGCGGGGATAAAATAAAAAGGAATCAGAAATTTGAATCCACTATGCTAATACAGCGAATTCCAGTATCATGGGCTGAACTAGGAATTCGAAGTCCTTGTACGACAGTTGCAGCAATTCCGTATGCGATCCGGCATTAAACGCGATCAATTCGTCCTTGGTCAAATCAGGAGCGACATAGACTTTCAAGCCGTAGAGATTGCCGAAGGGCGGCATGGCGCCTGGTTCGCAGCCGGGGAAAAGATCCCGAAACTCTTCCTCCTTGGCGAGTTCTGCGGTTGCGGAACCCGTCGCCATCTTAAGCAGATCAAGATCCACTCTTTCCGAAGCGGGAAGTACCGCCATAGCCAATACGCCATCTAGTTTGACGATGACTGTTTTGGCTAATTCAAGACCGGGAATATGGGCCGAGGCCGCTATCTCTTGAGCGGTGTAGGCTCTCGAGTGACCGATGATTACATACTTAATTCCGTTTCTGTCGAGGTAGTCTTTTAACCTTTGAATAGGCATGGCAAAACCTCCTGTTGTTAACGGCGCGTACTATAAATAAACCAACATCTAAAACGCCGGCAAACGTTCAAACGCCTGCCAACGGCTAATGGCCTGAAACTAACTCGACAAAGCATTAATGTCGAGCCTGATCGCTCCAAGGAAGCGCTCTTTCGTATCAGATCGAAGACTACTCGAAGAACTTCTTGGCCTTTTCGAAAAAGCCTTTGCCAACAGGTTCGTCGGCATCGCCACAAGCCAAGGCGAATTCCTCAAGCTTCTGCCTTTGCTCGGCATTCAGAGACCGCGGAACCTCAACATGAACACGGACCAGCTGGTCGCCGAAATATCCGCCTCGCAAGCTGGGCAGACCTTTGCCCTTCAAACGAAAAGTGGTCCCGGTTTGCGTAGCAGGAGGGATCTTAAGACTAGCTTTGCCTGAGAGCGTAGGCACTTCTATGGTACCCCCCAGACTAGCCAAGGTAAACTTGATGGGGATATCGCAATAAAGATTCTCTTCCTGACGCTCGAAAATGTCGTGATCCTTAACGTGAATAACAATGTAAAGATCTCCAGCAGGTCCACCGTGAGTACCGGCTTCACCGTTGTTGGCTGACCTTAGCTTCGAGCCTGTATCCACCCCGGGAGGAATCTTAACTTTAATTTTAGTCGTCTCATTAACGCGACCTTCGCCACCACATTTGGTACAAACTTTCTCAATTTTTTGTCCCGAACCGTGACAAGTGGGACAGGTCTGGCGGATTGAGAAAAAGCCTTTAGAAGCAGTTACCTGTCCTTTTCCGCCGCAGGTTGAACAAGTAACTACACTGCTGCCCGGCTCTGCGCCTGAACCATTGCAACGGTCGCAGACAACAGGTTTGCGAAATGAAATTTCCTTTTCCAGCCCGCGAGCGGCTTCCTCCAACTCGATCTCCAAATCATAACGCAGATCCGAACCACGCTGAGCTCCACCAGCACCTTGGCGAGAACCGCCTCCGCCGAAAAATTCCTCAAAGATGCTGCCTCCGCCTCCGCCTCCGAAGACTTCACTAAAGATGTCAAAGGGATCGTGGAAAGGACCACCAGCTCCACCGCCGCCGCCAGCTCCACCAGAACCGAAAGCGGCATGACCATAACGATCGTAGGCGGCTCGCTTCTGGTCGTCCTTTAAAACTTCATAAGCTTCGGAGACCTTTTTGAACATCTCTTCAGCTTCCTTGTTACCAGGATTCTTATCGGGGTGGTACTTGACCGCCATCTTGCGGTAAGCCTTTTTAATCTCATCGGCTGAGGCTTGCCGACTCACTCCTAGCAACTCGTAGTAATCTTCTTTCACTTCAATCGTTTAGCAGTTCACGCGCCGCCAATCAATCAAGCCTCCGCCTCAGAAGAATTTTGGCTTTTCTCGGCTTCGGCTTCCTCGCCGCCTGCCACAATAACGGAAGCGGCTCGAATCAGTTTTCCATTCAAAGAAAATCCCTTGCGAATCAGCTGCAGGACTTTGCCGTCCTCGACCTCGTCGCTAGGTTGAGTTTGCATCGCCTCGTGCTGGTTGTGATCGAAGTCATCACCCTTAGCCGGAGCAATTTCAGCGATGCCATTCTCCTCCAGCATCGACTTGAACTGCGAAAGTACCATTTCGAGACCCTGGACGACCACTCCGAGATTCGGAGCCTGTTCGGCCGACGCTAAACCAAACCCGAGATTGTCGTAGACCGGAAGAAGCGACTCAAGCAAGCCGGACACGGCATGATGGCGAAGTTCATCCTTCTCGCGATTCACGCGACGACGATAGGTATCCAAGTCCGCCACAGCTCTCAAATAATTGCTGTAGTTTTCCCGCGCGTCTGATTTGGCTTTCTCAAGCTGCTCTTCTATTGAAAGAGGCTCTGAGTCCTCTTCCTCCTCGGAATCTTCGGACTGGGCGGCTTCCTCCTGCAAAGCCTCGATCTCTTCTTCGACGGCTTCGTCTTCTGTTTTCTCGACGCCAGCAACGGGATTGATTTCCTCAGCAAGGTCCTCACTCGAAGTTTCTGGTTCTTTTGGATCAGTCATAGCCAAACTAACAGTGGATAAATCAAATATTTTTTGAATCAAAGAGAAATTCCGCAGGCCATTCCTCAATTTCTTTCACCCGCTATGAGCGCAAGAAATGTAGATAGGTCCAGCTCGTTTTCTATGATCGTCTAGAAATCGACCAAAAACAGAACCTTTTTACTCCACTGCGCAATACCTGGGCAAGAGGCTGTAGGCTAAGTATCCCAGATTAGCCGCGAATACCACTTATCGCAGAAGCGGGAATTGAGTATCCCAGGCGACGCGCTTCGCTGAAAACCTCGGAAAGAGCGTGGGATAATGAACGAGCATACTCCAATTGAAATGTTCGGCCAATTCGGACCCTTTCCTTGCGGGGAAAGAGTCGAGAATAGTCGATCACCTCAAGCGTCTCGATTTCGATTTCCGCATTTTCGATTCGTGAAAAACTAGCCTCAGAGCTCTGGTTGCTAAGGCCAAAAAGCTGATCGTCGAACGCCCTAAAGTTGGATTTGCCGTTTTCGCCAACGGTTAAAGTGAGATGGGCTCCTTTGATCTGAAGATTCTTGCAGCTCCAGGAGGCGTCCTCGCCAGAAGGATACTTTAATACTAAATCTAAGGATTCGATATCGCAGAAGTGGTTGCCCTCAAAGGCATCGGAGTTGAAAATCCGCACGTCACGAGCCTGAAGTCTCATGGTAAACGGATTGGCGGCCAGAGAATCGAAAGTCACTTTGAATTGAGTTCGCGATTCAAGCTCAAGCTTCACATAATGTGGCAGAAGCAGCATCCAGAAAAGCGTGAGAGCAGCTCCCATGAAAACCGCTAAGGAAAGAACCGTTTTGAATACACGGCCAGATCGCTTGGAAGATTCCGAAAGGCCATGCATAGCGCTTAGACAAAACGGTCTGTAATGAGAAATGCGCTACGCGCGGAGCTTTCCACAGTAAATCTGCTGCAAGCTGCCAGCAAGACATTGTCGCCATAGGAGAAATGACTCTCCTCATGGCCCTTGAGCATGATTTCTCCCTCGACGACGCTTAAAATACGAGGCTCCCCAGGCTCGATTTCGAACGGCTCCGAGCCCGCGCTAAGAGCGTGCTTTGTAAGGCGAAACTCACGACAATCAGCCAGCGTAACGGTATCCCCTATTGTGGTCATGGCTGCAGGCTCGAAATCATTCCAATCGATGCACCGCAAAGATTCGCTCACGTGTAGTTCGCGAGGCTTTCCATCGAGCCCCACCCTTCCCCAATCGTAAACGCGATAGGTTGTATCCGAATTTTGCTGAATCTCCAGGATCAGATTGCCTGCATCAATGGCGTGCAGTCTACCGCTTTCGACCAGAATCGAATCACCCGGTTCGACAGGAAAGCGATGGAAGCAGGATTCCAAAGTCCCATCACCCAATCTTCGCTCGAATTCTTCACGCGTAACGCCGTTCTTAAGACCAACGATCAAGTTAGCCCCTTCTTTACGATCAGCGATGTACCAATTCTCTGTCTTCGGCTCTCCCTGGAGCTCCTCGGCGACTGACTCGGGAGGATGCACCTGAAGACTCAAACGCTCTTGGCAATCCAGCCATTTCACCAGGATCGGAAAAGGTCGATTAGGATCGTAACCTTCGCCCATGATCGCTGTCGTATGTTTCTCAATCAATCCCCGAAGCGTCGCTCCATCATGTTCTCCTCCTCGTATAATCGATTGAGCTTCAGGACGATCCACGATCTCCCAGCTCTCGCCAATCGTCTTCCCGTCCGGCAGTTGACGGCTTAGGGCGCTCGCTAAATTCCGCCCTCCCCAAACGCGTTCTTGATATAATGGTGTAAAAGAAATTGGAAAATTCATTCAGCTTGGAGGTTGCAGCTTTCGACTGCTGATCCGGCTTGCCATGATTGACAGCGTAAAACAACTGTCACCAACACAAATGCCAGGAAAAAAGAGATCCAGCTCAAAAGGAAATTCAGACATCAAGAAACCGAGTCTGAAGAGCCGTTGGCTATGGGCGCCTTTGTATTTATTCCTGGCGGTTTGGGTTCTACTCGCTCTTTTCAGCTACCAGCCTGACCAGCATCCCGCAAACACAACCAGCCCGGAAAACACCAACCTCGCTGGGAAACTGGGTGTGCACGTTGCATTCTACTTTCGCATGGCGGCAGGTGGAATGGCCTGGTTAGCCACCCTTTTTCTCGGATGGTTCGCCTGGATTCATTTTAGCAAAAATCTCCGCTCCAAATGGATTCTCTTTGGCGAAATGGTGGTGGCTTTGCTCGCCGGCTCAGGGCTGTTAGCGATGCAAGAGACACTCTTTGCCAGCGCCGAGGCTTATCACAGTGGCCCCGGCGGAGCCATCGGCAACCTGCTTTACGAGAACTTGATGCACGAATACGTGGGGCCTGCTGGCTCGCTTTTGATTTTCGGTTTCGCAGCCATAATCGCCTTTGTCCTCATATTCTCCCCGGCAACGCCAGAGGGCTATAATACATGGCTAGCTAGATTCCAGGATTGGCGAGAAAGACGAGCTGCCGAAAAGGAGGAACGCAAGGAGGCCAAACGTTTGGCAAAATTAGAGGCTCAAGAGGAAAAGGCTCGTCTAAAGGAAGAAAAGCAGCGCGAGAAAGAACAAGCCAAAGCCCTGGCCAAGGAAGCGAAGGCATCAAGGCGGTCTAAGAAGAAGCTGGAGCCTGAGGTAGATCCCGAGCCGGAGGTCGTAGAAGAACTTTCCGAAGAGGAAGAGTTTGTTGAAGAAGAGGCGAAACCACCTCTGAAGGACGCACTCAAATTCATTGCCGCTGCCGAGACTAAGAAAGCCAGAGCCAAGCTTCCAGTATCGCAAGGAGACTACACCTTTCCGACCCTTGACCTTTTGACCGTTCCGGCAACGCCCCACTTTACCAATTCCGAAGAGGAACACGCCAAGAATGCGGAACGGCTAAAAATGACTCTCCAGGAATTCGGGGTCGAGGTGACCATGGGAGAAGTCCATATCGGACCAGTCATAACCCGCTACGAGGTCTATCCAGCGCCTGGAGTTCGTGTTGAGAAAATTTCGAATCTCGATAAAAACATCGCCCTCGGCATGCGGGCTCACTCGGTTCGTATTCTAGCTCCGGTTCCAGGAAAGGGTTGCGTGGGTATCGAGGTGCCTAACCAGAATCCAACTCCCGTTGGCATCCGTGAAATTCTGGAGTCCGAGGATTGGGCCGAGGCCAAGGCGGAGATCCCCATCGCCTTGGGTCGCGACGTAAGCGGAAAGCCGATTATCGACGATCTAACTAAAATGCCTCACCTGCTCATTGCAGGAGCTACTGGTTCGGGTAAAACGGTTTGTATCAACAGCATAATTACGTCTCTGCTGTATCACGCCAGTCCCGATAAACTGAGATTTCTCATGGTAGATCCGAAAATCGTTGAGATGAAGGTTTTCAACGATCTGCCGCACATGCTCATCCCCGTCGTAACAGACCCCAAAAAAGTGCCAGGAGCATTGAAGTGGCTACTCAACGAAATGGAACATCGCTACGAAATGTTTTCAAAGGTCGGAGTGCGTAACATAGCAGGCTTCAACGCCCGCAAGAAAAAGGAAAAAGAGAAGAGCGAAGCGGAAAAGAACGAAGAACAATCCGAACTGGAAATCAGCGTTCCTCGGGACGAAGGAGTCTTCGACGAAATTCCAGAGAAAATTCCTTACATTGTCTGCATTATAGATGAGCTTGCAGATTTGATGATGGTTAACCCAGCGGAAGTCGAAACGGGTGTCGCTCGCCTAGCTCAGCTGGCAAGGGCTTCCGGTATCCATCTGGTCATTGCAACACAGCGACCTTCGGTAAATGTCATCACCGGCATCATCAAGGCCAATCTGCCCAGCCGGATTGCCTTCCAGGTAGCTTCTAAAATCGACAGTCGTACTATCCTAGACGGGATGGGAGCCGAACAGCTCATTGGTCGCGGAGACATGCTTTTCTCTTCGGCTGGTTCATCGAAACCGGTCCGCACCCAAGGAGCTTTCGTATCCGATGAAGAGATACGAGACATTGTGGAATTTCTCAAAACCAACGGACCTCCCGAATTCGCGGAAGACGTGCAGAAGCAAATCGACGCGCCCGACGAGCTCACTTTGGATAGCGGTGACGAAGATGGCGACGAAATGCTTCCTCAAGCCATCCAAGTGCTTCGTTCCACCAAACGAGCCTCTACCTCCATGCTTCAGCGGCGCTTAAGGATCGGATACAATCGAGCCGCTCGCATCATGGAGATCCTTGAAGATCGAGGCATCGTCGGCCCCGAAAACGGCTCCAGTCCCAGAGAAATCCTGGTGGACCTGGACGGGGTGTAGAGAACTCTAAATAATCAAGAGCAGGGTCGGGTTGACTGATAAGATCAGCCTACCATCCAGAGGTACACAAATCCACCGAAAGGATGATAATTTTACCTCTGAAGCAATAGCCTTGAGCTCTTCAATATTGGAAGCCAAGTTAGCAACGTCGTGAGGACTTTGCAGGTGTTGGTGTGTGTTGTGTGGGGGCCTCTAGCTCCCCTGTTCGCAGGGGAGTTAGATTGGCTCGACGCGATAAATGTCCGATTGCCGGAAATCGGATCAACGACGCTCGTTAATTCGATACTGAATGGAGAACAAACTTTACTTTATGGAGCGAGAGGAGCAGCGCTCCTTGTTAACGAACAAGATATCATAAAGACCAATCCCTCGAATTCGCTCTCACTCATCAAAGGAGGAGGCTATGTCGATGGCTACTGGTACCTTTATCACGATGGCGTTTTTCGAAGTCCGAACGGGTTCGCGTGGGAAAAGCTAAGCGATGCCGACCTAGACAATTCTACAATGGGCTTCTACGCCGGCGAACTGGATGGCAATCCACTCTTCTTGAGACTTACAAGCAATTCGGTTTTCTATTCCAGTGATGCCATCACATGGCAAGAGTCGGAAGACGTATTCGGAGAATACTTACAAGAAATCGATGTCCCAAACGGCACAATAAAACCTGGGCCAGCTAATTTCTATCTTTTCATAAGAGTTGAAGACACTTTCTTTTTGATATTCTCAAGATCGGTAGTTTCCTCCTTCCATGGCTACTCAGTTTTCGCAGCTCACTATTTCAGATCGAGTGATGGAAAGTCTTGGGAACATTTTGAGGTAGAACAGCATCCAGAATCCGATCAAGGATTTCTTGTAGTTCAAGAAGGTCCTGTGGAGATCAATGTCGTTGGACCCCCAAATTACCGTCTTGGTGAACTATCGCCAATTGTGAGCGGACATGAAAACGCTATCTGGCTCACCCAAGAAGGCGATGTATTCAAACTTTCCGATTCGAATGAATGGGAAACGTTTCACGATCAAGCTTTCGCAGATTCGCTTGATATGACCAGTGCTTGGCTGGAAGGAGAAATTCTTCGCGCTTCTAGTTTAGATGGATCTATCTATGTAATGGATACAGGATCTTCAACTACTGATTGGAAACTCGAGTCGGTCTACAGTAAAAACTTCTCTAGTTCGATAGAAACAGTCGTTTTCGGCAATGAAATCTTTCTAGCCAAAGACTATAATGGCGATCTATTAAAATCTTTGACAGGTGAACAATGGCAACGCGTAGAATCGCCCATCGGATTGCCAATTCAATACCTAAAATTGAATGGCAAACGATTCATAACGGGAAACGAGGAAACTTTCGCCTGGTCTGACGATGGCCTAAACTGGGACTCTATAGAGTCTATGCGTCCACTTTCCGAAATAGTGTGGGCGAAGGACAATTTCATAAAAATCGCAGATTCGCCTTCGGTTGTTGGCGATCTATATTCTCCCAGCCACAGCAACTCGCTCTATACGTCAATAGATGGGATTGAATGGTTAGAAAGGCTGAGATTTCGAGATAAGAATGATGGCATTCTAGTATCGAACGGGCGAACCTGTTTTATTTCGCAACATACTATAGAAACTATGGTTTCTTTTGATGGAGGCGAAACGTGGCAAACAAGTCCATACCGAAATGTTGAATACAAAAATGCAGCGAAACTTTTTATGGCCAACAACCCACTTGAAGAAAATCAGCCCTCGTGGGCCTTGTCATTTGACGGTTCGAATTGGCTGCCAATACCCAGCGCCCTGGGTATAAATCTACAGGAGGAAGAAATATTGAAGGTCACAGATCATTTGCGATCACTCGGATTCATTAGCAAAGCAAAGCAGGATTTCGATACGATGAGTGCCCAAGATAAAGAAAAGTTCTTTCACGAATTCATTAGTTTCTTTCGAAAGTTGGCGAACACCCGCGGGGCGTACGGAACGGGTAGCTTTATAAACGCTGATTTTGATGCATTGGATCCTACTGAACCCCTCTCTTTAAATGATTTTGCCCATAGACTTCCTTCTTTCGGATCAATCATGCAAACCGATGAAAATCCCGTCCTTCAAAAGGGCTCATTTGCCAACCTATCCTCTCGCAGTGTCTCAGAGGGTGGGGAAAACGTACAGATAGGTGGCTTTGTCATCAACGGAAGCCAGCCTAAGAACATGCTTATCCGAGGGGTGGGTCCTGGTATCGATCAGTATGGAGTATCCAACTACATGCAGGACCCAACTATCGAGCTCTACCGTGACGGCCAACTTATAGCCAGCAACAACGACTGGGAGGACGGAGAGAATGCGGCGAACATCGCTCTAGC
>JANQKI010000153.1 GCA_028281165.1 Opitutaceae bacterium
GGGCCCAAAACCCTTTTCGCCACTCACTACCAAGAGCTCACTCAACTCGACAAGCATCTGAATCGCCTCGAGAATCATTCCGTATCGGTCAAGGAGTGGAATGACGAAATCGTTTTTGTACGCCAAGTAGTGAAAGGAGCAGCAGACCGCAGCTACGGCATCCAAGTCGCTCGGCTTGCCGGCCTACCCCAGCCCGTTATAAGTCGAGCCAAGGAAATTCTAGAGCGACTGGAATCAGACGATGCCACTGTCACCGTATCCGCCCCGCAACCACAAGCGAAACCGCGAAAAAAGATCCATGTCAAAGACGACACCAGTCAAATGGATCTTTTTGGATAGTACAGAAGCAATCGCGGCATTCCGCCCTTCGCCCTTCAAGCTACGGAGGACTTACGAAAGCCGCTCCTACGTATTCAACATTTCCTGCTTCCAATCGAGAAAATCACCAATATCTCGATACACGATTCCATCCCATCCTAGTTCTCGAACCGGATCTACATTGTTCTCCCGATCATCAAAGAAGACCACTCTTCGACAGCCTTTCATTCTTTCGTCACTGGCGATAGCTTCATAAAAGGCTGTATCGGGTTTTTTGAACCCGATTTCGCAGGAGGCAAAGCAATGATCGAAAATCGAATCAAAACCCATTTCATTCCTCATGAAGGCCAATCGATTCCTCTCCTGATTCGTCGCGAGAAACAGCTTAGCTCCCTGCCCTCGAAGCTGGCTAGCTTCGTCTAAGAGCTGTTGATCAGGTTTATTTTCAGCCTGAAACCAGAAGTCGATCAAGGCATCCATACTTCCCGCCCAACCCCATTCTTCGAGATATTGAGGTAGAAGCTCGCGTAGTTCCTTTTTACCTACTATGCAATCTTGAAAAGCTCCTTTAAAGAATGGCAGGATTTTAGAGTAACCTATGCCCATTCTCTGCTCCAGCTCGACTGTGAATGGTTCCGAGCGAATCACGACGCCATCGGCATCAAGCGCTACAGCTAAATCACTTAGATTCTTCTTTTCCACCACTTCCAAGAAATCGGTCTTCCAGAATCTCGTAAGGCTTGTTTTGAAAAACGATATGCCTTGGCGATCCTTTGAATTCCAAACAAAGTCGAGCCCGGTCTTTAATCTTCGGACGCTGCAATGTCTCCAAAAGACTCGCTTCTGGAATCCACTTTACTTCTTCGCTCTCAACGCTGATGGTTGGCTTGCCAGATACGCGCTCTCCGAGAAAAAGAAAAATATACCTGGATGCCTCTGTATTACAAAGCAGCGCAACCAGATTCGTAACCTCTATTCGGATACCCGTTTCCTCCAAGGTCTCCCTAATCAAACCGTCTGTAATCGATTCGCTCTCCTCCAAGGCCCCTCCCGGCAGCTCCCAGCCGCGATTGGGATTCGGCGAGCGAAGAACAAGAACCTCTCCTTTCTTATTGCGAACAAGGGCGGTGGCCGAGAGCGAGAATCCGGTAAATCTTAAGTGGAGTTCATCGCTCATTTCAATTCAGCAAGAAACCAAAGAAGCAAACCTGTCTAATCGCCTACGAACCCTGCCACTTGAAAATCATCGTGGTATTGGGCGGGAGAACAAACGTTCCGGACTGATCGCATCCGTCGAACTCGACAGGTTCGCTAGCGATTCCGTTGCCATTGCCTTCATTGTCTCCACCATAAAAGGATGAATTCGTATTCAGAATCTCATTCCAGCGACCCGCTCGAGGCAAACCGATCCGATAATCATGTCGAGCAATAGGAGTAAAGTGGCCGACCACCATAATAATATTATGCCCGTCGTCGGAAACGCGTGAATAGGCAATCACACTCGACTCGCTATCCCAGCAGGCGATCCAGCGGAAACTCTGCTCGTTCCTGTCAGTATAAGCCAAGGCGGGTTCGCTCCTGTAAAGCCGGTTGAGATCCTTGGTGAGTTCCGCAATCCCCGAGTGATCTTTGTATTCAAGAAGATGCCACTGCAGGCTACTGGCGAAATTCCATTCATCGGATTGGCCGAACTCCGCTCCCATAAAAACCAGCTTTTTGCCGGGATACCCCCACATATGCCCATACAAGGCGCGAAGCGTTTGCGACTTAGCGGTGATGCTTCCAGCCCCCATCTTCATTAGCATGGAGCCTTTGCCATGCGTGACCTCGTCATGAGAAAAAACGGTTATAAAATTCTCGGCATACTGATACAGCATACCAAAAGTAAGATCGTTTTGGTGATGCTTGCGATGTATCGGGTCCTTGGAAAAGTAACTCAAGTTGTCGTGCATCCAACCCATGTTCCACTTCAAGTCGTATCCAAGTCCTCCATCGGATGGGCTCTTCGTCACTCCTGAAAAAGACGTCGATTCCTCTGCGATCATCAGCACCCCAGGGTAATATTCCTTAACCACTTCGTTCGTTTCGCGAATGAAGGCGATTGCTTCCAGATTCTCGTTACCGCCGTATTTGTTCGCGATCCACTCGCCTTCCTCGCGGGAATAGTCCAAATACAGCATCGAAGCCACCGCATCGACTCGCAAACCATCGATATGATAGCGGTCCAGCCAGCTCAAAGCGTTCGCCACCAGGAAGCATTTTACCTCATGGCGTCCGTAGTTGAAAATCAATGTCCCCCAATCCTGATGAGCTCCCAATCGAGGATCTTCATGCTCATACAAATGGGTTCCGTCAAAACCGGGCAAAGCGAAAGTGTCGCGCGGGAAATGAGCTGGCACCCAGTCCAGAATAACGCCGATGCCTCTTTTATGGAGAAGATCGACGAACGCCTTGAAATCGTTCGGACTTCCAAACCTCTGAGTCGGCGCAAAGTATCCAGTCACTTGATACCCCCAGGAACCGTCAAAAGGATGCTCCGCAACGGGCATTAATTCCACATGGGTAAAACCGTGCTCAAGAACGTAGTCTGACAGCTCCACCGCCAGTTCCTGATAGCTCAGAGCTCTTCCATCTTCTTCCCAACGACGCCGCCAAGATCCGAGATGAACCTCGTAGACTGACATCGGCTGATCAAGCGACTGTTTTTGCGCCCGCTCGCGCATCCAGGCTTCGTCGCTCCAGTGGTAGGTGGAATGATCAAAAACGATCGAGGCATTGTTGGGCGGCGCCTCGAAATAACAGCCATAAGGGTCAGTCTTCAAAAAGACGTCGTCGTTTTGGGCTTTTAGTTCGAACTTGTAAACTTCACCAGCTTGCAAGCCCGGTATAAATAATTCCCATACACCGCTGGATCCAAGACTACGCATAGGATGATAACGACCATCCCAGCCATTGAAGTTGCCAACAACCGAAACGCGCTTCGCATTAGGAGCCCAAACGGCAAACGCCACTCCAGGGACGCCATCCAGCTCTAGGAGCCTGGCCCCAAGTTTTTCGTAGACGCGACGTTCAGTGCCCTCGTTAAACAAATAGAGGTCGTCGTTACCCAAGGTTGGCAGAAAACAATAGGGATCGAAAAACTGACGTATCTCCTTGTTGTGCTCCCTAACCCGAAGCCTGTAGGAAAAAACAGACTGTCGCTCTTCAATAAAACCTTCAAAGAAACCGTCCTCGCTAAGTTTCTTGAGAGGAAAGCGATCACGACTCTCGTCATCGATATCAACTACTTCGCAGGTGTCCACTTGGCTAACAAAGGCCCTTACGACCACACCCCTTTTACCGCCATGCTCAACAGGGTGCATCCCCAATAAATCATGAGGCGTAGCGACGACAGAATTCTGAAACTTCTTCAGATCTTGAGGTGATATGAGCATCTTTTTAGCCATAGAACAATCTGCAAAATCAAGGCGATGCCAACCATGACCTCGCTATACAAGCGTAAAACAAACGCTTTGCTCGCATAGCTAATGCATAGGAAGGCCAAAGGCAAGTGGGTTGGAAGTTAGGAATATCAAAGGATAAGGTATTTCCAGTTCTCAACTAGATGCGGGTTTCCTTCGACCAATCGCTTTGAACCTTGCTTCGAAAATGCGGTCCCGCTAGAGGTTCACGTTTTCTAATGCTTCATTTCTCTCTCAAATCAGTTCGCTCTCTCAATCGAGCGAAGCCGGTAAAAATGGTGATGATCGCCTTCTCGTTTGCTCTGACGATCGCAACCAAAACCCTAGCTCAAGATGCCGAATTCAACGTGGAAATGGAGGCTCAAAATCGAGAGTTTAACTTGAACACCGGGGAGATGAAATTGATTGGCGACGCCGTGGTACGCTATGGTGACGGCTGGATCCTCGCTGCAGACTCGATTTTCGTCAACCAGACCACCGGCAGGGCTTTGGCAGAAGGCAACGTCATCGCTACTCGAGGAGACATCAGGCTGACAGCCGACCGCTTCGAATACCAAGCGATTGATAGATTCGCTCGTATTGAAAACTTTCGCGTCGGCAACGGCCGCGTCTATGCGGACGGCACATTGCTGGAAGGAAACATCGATAATTTTCGCTTTACCGACGTTAGTTTCTTCCCTGGCGAACCCGGCACCTATCTTTTCAAGGGACGCGCCAAGGAACTGGCTCTCGTGGACAGAAACGTGGTTCAAGGCGAACGGCTGTCCTTTAGATTAGGCGCGGTTCCCTTCTTCATTATTCCCAATATTTCGCATCCGATCGATGCGGATACCAATCTTTTCAAGGCGAACCTGGACTACAGCGGTCATATCGGTGGAGCGATTGGAGGCGAATTTCGCGTTCCTGTATCCAGTAATATACGACTAGGGGCCAACATCGCCTTAACCACGAAGCGAGGCATTTTGGCTGGCCCAACCGCTCAATACGATTGGGGCGACGATGAGAACTTCACTTATGGCTGGTTCAATTCAGGTTTCATCGACGACACGGCGAGCGAGGTGGGGCTGGATATTTTGGGACGCTCGATTGGCGATAAACGATTTTTTGCCGAGTGGCGACATCGCCAGGTGGCAGGGGACCATCTCTCGGTTTCCGCTTACTCGAGGTACTGGTCCGACTCCGAGGTCACACGCGACTTCTACGAGGATTCATTCAACACTATGCAGGATCCGGATTCGTATTTTGAAGCCAACTACAACGGCGGGAATTGGCAAGCCTCCCTTTTCATGCGAGCTTCGCCTAACAATTTCCAAGTTCAAACCGAACGTATGCCGGAATTCCGGTTGACCCTCTTCCCCACCAAGATCGCAGACGGCCTTTATCACAGCGGCTACCTTTCCTTTGCCAAGCTGAGGCAAAGTATGGGCTCTTTTTTGAACGATTCCGACGAAACCGATAGAGGCGATGCCTACTATGGCCTGAACTTTTCAAGGAAGCTCAGATCAGGCGTACAGTTTTCAGCTCACGCAGGGGCTCGAGCAATAAACTACTTCGACGCTGCCGAGACGCTGGGTCAGTCTTTCAATCCCATTGACGGATCCCTTTTCGATTCCGACCTTCCCATTGTCGAACAAGACGGGCTGAGAACGTTGGGCGACACAGGTTTCGATCTGAAATTTACCTCCTACCGGACATTCGATGTCGTAAACGAAACCTGGAATATCGACGGCCTACGTCACATCATCGAGCCGATCATTTCTTACCGATATCAACCTGTGCTGGAAGACGATTTTCGAGTCGCCTTTTTAAATGACAGCCCGACTTTCGCCAGTTATCTAACGCCCCTCGATTTATTCGATCGTCGCGACGTGGATGTGCTCAGAGAGGAAAACAAGGCGCGATTCGAACTGAGAAATCGAATACAAACAAGAGACAAGGAATATGGCTCCAGGGATCTCGCTCGGTTCAGCCTGGCCATTGATCACTATCTTGACGATTCGCCTTTCGATGACGATTGGTCGGACCTGCATCTGGATTTCGATATAACGCCTGCCCAATGGCTCGAGCTGGGGATCTTCTCGCGCTACGACGTCTCCGATTCCGAATTAAGAGAAATCAACACGCGTATCGCCCTAACAGATACAGGTTATTGGCGACTTGGCTTCGGCAATCATTTTGTAAAGGGAGCCGCCCTGGATCAGTACTTTGTTTTTGGAGACTATTATCTAAATGAGAATTTCAAGTTGTACGCCGCAGCGAAATTCGATGAAGTTTCGGACAGCTTCTACGAACAGAGGATAGGCCTTATGCAGAGAGCCCTGGAAGATTACGGCCTGAAGTACGAGCTTCGCATCTACGATGGCCCTCGGAGAGAAACCGACTTCAGCATTCGCATCAGCGTGGACCTCTTCGACGAGTAATGCTCAGCAAGGTTGGCTTTTTGAGAAAAAGTTGATTGTGTAGACGGATATGAGCAACCCTCCGCTCAACAAGGAAGCCCGCATCCATCGGATGCTTAATCAGCGACGAATTGCTTTTTCCCTGATCGAGCGTATCCAAACTCTGCTCGCGCCGCGTTGTCCTTTTAATCGTGAATTGGCTCAGCTTTTTCGCGAACAAGGAAAGTTTGGAGCTAAAGATAGACGACTCTATCGAGAACTGATTTTCACCTACCTCAGGTATCAACCCTGGCTTGATAGAATTCGCTCCGATGAGATCGAGTTTGTGAATACGCTCATCATCCTCGCATCTCCTATTGCTGAAGTTAGAGATTTGTATCCTACTCTTGGCGACAATGCTCCTGAGGATTCGGAGTTCAGCAATCGACATAGACTGATCGGCAAAAGCGATGACGATATTCAGGAATTACTCCCGGCGTGGTTCCTGCCCCACTTCAATGCGCGACCGGACATTCGAGAACTGCTGGTTTTCTTTCAAAGAGCTCCCCTTTGGCTGCGAATACAAAAAGGAGATCCTAGTGAAATCCTTGACGAGATCGAAAGTCTCTCAGCAGGGAAGGATAACAGCGCGACGCTCTCTCTCGACGTTCCCAATGCCCTACAAGCGCCAACCGGTCTACCGCTAGCTAATCTCGACGCCTATCAGTCAGGCAAAGTGGAAGTGCAGGACATCAGCTCGCAAATACTTCTCCAACTCCTCGATCCAGAACCAGCCGGGAAGTGGCTCGACGCCTGCGCTGGAGCGGGCGGCAAGACCTTGCAGCTAGCCAAAATGCTAGGCAACTACGGCCATGTCGTAGCCTACGATTCGCGGCAGAACGCTTTGAAAGAACTCGAAGCGCGACAAAAGCGGGCAGGCTTATCGAATATTAAAATCAGTCCCAACAGACCGTCTCAGAGAGATTTTGATGGCGTCTTGATCGACGCTCCTTGCAGCGGTTCGGGGACTTGGCGCCGCCATCCGTTTTTAATGCGACAACTTCTGGAAAAAGACGTGATGGATTTCGCTGAGAAGCAGATCAGCGTGATGGAGTACTACGCGAACAGAGTAAATGACGGAGGTCGGCTTGTCTACGCAACCTGTTCGTTGAGTCGCTTCGAAAACGAACACGTTGTAGAAACGTTTCTCGATGGTCATTCCGAGTTCGAACACGACCCGCTTGGCGAAAGGTTCGGCCTAAAGGACCACGGACGAGGCATTACCATTTATCCTGCCTTGTTTAACGGAGACGGTTTGTACATCGCCGCGCTTCGCAAAAAAGAAAGTCGCTAGGCGAAACTTGTATTTCCTATTTTGGCATTGCCAGGTTCAACCGATCTCGAATGAACTCTGCCCGTGGTTGCAGAAATAGATCCAAGAATAAAGCTGTCTGTTTTCGAAGGTCCTCTTGATCTGCTCCTCTTCCTCATTCGGAAACACGAGATTGATATCTACGATATTCCCATCGAGATTGTCCTCGATCAATACCTCGAGGTGCTGCGGACAATGCAGGAGGTCAAGCTCGAGATCGCCGGCGAGTTTTTTGTGATGGCTGCCACCCTAATGGAAATCAAAAGCCGGCTGCTTCTGCCTAAACAGCAACAGGTTGTGGTCGACGATAGCGATGAGGAGGACCTAGACCCCAGATGGGAGCTCGTCCACCAGCTTCTTGAGTATAAGAAATTCAAGGAAGCAGCCGAAACCCTCGACCAGCTTTCCGACCATGAGTCGCTCCGGCTAACGCGCGATTTCGCTTCGGTAGATAAAGCCGAAGCTCCTGAAAGACCACTCAAGCCCGAGGACAAGATCTCCGTCTGGAATTCCTACAACATCGTACTGCGTCGCCTGTCGGAAAAACTCGTTCTGGGCGAAATCCAAGACGACGCCGTCACCGTGGTCGATCAAATGGAAATGCTGATCGAACGCATCAGAACAGAAGCGACATTCGAATTTTCGTCCTTGTTTTCCGAGACAATTAGTCTCAAGCGGCTCATAGTTACTTTTGTTGCCATTTTGGAACTCGTCCGGCTCAAGCGGCTCCGCCTAGAGCAAAACCAGGCCTTCAGCGACTTTCTGGTGATCCGAATAGAAGAAGATGGCACGGACCCTGCAGAGGAAAGGGAACTTGAATCTGTAGAAAGTTGACACAAATTAGTATCGTGAGCGACGAAAACGTAAAAAGAGCCCATCTTCTAGGACTTGGCCTGGACAATAAGGATGGACACAAGAGAATCACCCAGGCTGAAGAGTTCTCCATTGTCGGAGGCTCTCAAGAGACACATGATAAGATGACAGAGACTGTGGTGAAAACGTTCGAAGATATGAAGAAAAACGGAAAGTCCCTTAAGAACGTCGAACCACAAGAGCTGTCAGATCTTCTCGAAAAAAACACTCCTCAATAAAATACCCTGCTCCGATGAGCTCTCAAAATTCCTCCCACTCGCATTCCTCGAAAAAAGAAGATCAGACAAAGGCCCGGCAAGCTGAAGAGCTAGTTGTCGAACTAGAAGATGACTTCGATGAAGAAGAGCCTGAAACCGTTCTCTCAAGCGGAGCCGGCGGAAGTTCGTTAACCTTGCTCGAAGAGTACAAACTCCAAAAGAACCAATCTTCTAAGAAATCCTTTTTCATTGCTTTTACCTGCGCAGCCGCCTCTCTGACTTTCGCTATCCTATCTTTTCAAAAACTATAAAACATGGCCGAAATCACCAACCTGAACGAACAAACCTTTAAAGACGCCATTTCCGGCTCCGAAACGCCAGTGCTCGTCGACTTCTGGGCTCCCTGGTGCGGCCCTTGCAAAGCGATCGCCCCCATTCTCGAAGAGCTTTCAGGAGAAATGGATGGCAAGGTTCAAATCGGTAAGGTGAACGTAGACGAAAACGGCACCATAGCAGCCGAATACAACATTCGCGCCATCCCAACGCTGCTTCTCTTTAAAGGCGGCGAACTGGTGGATCAATTCGTAGGCATGGTCGGCAAAGACGACCTGAAATCGAAACTGGATTCCCACATACCGGCATAAGCCATCCCGTTCTAAAAAATTTATGAGCCTTTCGCTAAAAAGCGAAAGGCTTTTTGCTATCCAAGGGCCACGCCAACCGTAGTTAGAATGCTAAAAAGCAGCAAGAGCTGAGCGGATTTTGCAAGAAGCGCGTTTAGGGCTGCGCCCTTGGTTCTGGAAAGAGAGAAACTCAAGTTCCAAGCCAAGGGAACAGAGAGAAACGGCAGTAGAGCCCATCCGTTTTTGACCAAAAGAAAGTAGATCACAATCACAATATATGCCACCAAAAACTGGATACGATATTGCAGGATAGCAAAACCCCTACCCCGTCTCACAACTAGCGTGCGCTTGCCGGCCTGGGCATCGGTTTCCAAATCGCGATAATTATTCACCACGAGAATATTATTGGCAAGGCACCCCAAGGCCAAGCCGAGGAGAAAGACTTCGGTCGTCAAATCGCCCGTAAGCACGTAAAACGTCCCACTGGTCGCAACGAGACCGAAAAAAACGATAACGAAAATATCGCCGAGCCCGTGATAAGCCAATGGATAAGGCCCACCCGTATAAGCGTATCCGAATAAAATGGATAATACTCCAACTACCAGCAATTCCCATCCCCGATAGGCAACTAGATTCAAGCCTAGCAGAAAAGCTAGGGCAAAAATGGATACAGCCACAATAAGCATGGTCTTAGGAGCGATTTTTCCTGCGGCCACCTGTCGCTCCGGACCAAGTCGAGTCTCGGTATCCGCTCCTTTGATGAAATCGAAGTAATCGTTGGCCATATTCGTTCCGATCTGAATCAATAGAGCGAATCCCAAACAAATGAATACGGGAAACCAATCGATCCTGCCCTGCCCCACTGCTTCAACCGTTCCAACCATAATAGGCGAGACAGCGGCGGGCAGTGTTTTAGGCCGGGATGCGGCAATCCAAGGGGCTATTGATCCCATTATATGAGAAAAGGAAACCCGGTTTCGTAAACCTGTCTATTGAATTCGCCGAGCTTCTAGGTAGAAACGCTTTTCATCCGCCTCGCCCATAGAGAATGTTTTTCTTGGCAGAGCTCCATCCAGAACCACGGTTTTAAACAGGGCGCTCTTGCCGATGGCCGGAAGGAGAAAACCAATATTGCTCGGCTTCGAACCTAAGTCGACAAGAACGTCTTCGCCGTGGATGTAGTCTACAACTGAATCCTTGCCCTCCAGATAGGAGTCGACGAAAGCCTGCAAATTCCCCACTTCCAGATTTCGCTTTGGGTTACTCAGCCGGATAATTCCAAACTCTGTAGCAGATACAAAGGTAATGCGGTGCTCTTCCTCGCTTTCGCCTAATTCGGCTAAACGTTCTTTGGCAGCTCCAAGGCTATCGAAGGTGTCGATCATTACCTTTGATCCCTCCGACGCGAAAAAGGATTCCATTTTCGCTTTGAGGTCCTCTGTATCCACATCAAAAATTACACGATGGATGGGTTCGAACTCCAATCCCGAGTCGTGAACATTGACTAGCTCCACCAAAGCATAGCGCGCTGGATGGTCCATTACCAAGGTTGGGGCATCGGCATCCGACTTCATGCTTTCCCAAATATTTTTAGCAGTTGCCAGAGAGTGGTTGCCATCGCCCATGGCAAACAAAAGTACCCCCTTTTCGGATACATCATATTTTGCATCGAACACGTCCTGCTTGCTGAGATCGCTGAGCGAGGCGAGGACACTTGCGACATCTTCATCGGAGTTAACTCTCCAACCTTTCAGATGACCGCTATTTGCCATGAGTTCGAAATCGTAGGCGAGATCGAGATTCTTTTCGAAAAGAGGCTCGATTACGGTCCGGTCCGGATCGTCGATCAGAACCATAATATGAGGCAGCTCGATCTTCGCGTTTTTGCGGATCTTAACGCGTGGGGGCAGTCGATCCTCAATCGTTCCTTCGGTTGCTCGAATCAGACTCTGCGAACCGACCTTGTAATCGTATTTTTCCAGGTCCAGTGAGACAATCAGCCCCTTCCTCGATTCAACGTGGCTGGTTTTGCGATCGAGCAAAATAAATCCAGGCCCCTGATCTTCCAGAATTCCTTCTTCAAGATAGGTCTCCATGGCCTTGTTGATCCGCTCAATCCGCGCATCGCCGTCAGGCTCTTCTAGATAAACCTCCGGAAACACGGTATTCAAAGTCGACGGGGAATCGCCAACCTCGTCTTCCACCTGTTTCCAGTAGTCAGGCTGTGACGTGTACTGATCACAGGCGACAACCGCCCATTTCGTCAAATCCACCCCCTCGCGCGGAAGAAGGATGTTAGGCGCCTTTAGACCAATATCTTCGTTCTCCATGATTTGCGTTCGTTTGAAAACTGGGAAAATGAAAAGGGCAATCCGAGTTACACAAAACTCGAATTGCCCTTAAAAATTCGGTTGCTGAATGAAAACGGCATTCAGCGCTGAGCATCTCTAGCGGCGACTGCGACGGAATTTCTTCTGGAACTTCTCGACGCGACCAGCCGTGTCGACGAAACGCTTTTCGCCAGTGTAGACGGGGTGAGAATCCATGGTTACATCGCGTACAACCTTAACATGTTCCACGCCATTGATGGTCTCGGTTTGACCGGTTTTGATGGTGGAATTCGTCACAAACTGTTTTCCGCTGGAAACGTCTACAAAAACAGTTGGGTGATAGTTGGGATGGATGCCCTTTTTCATTCGACTCCTTGAAAAGCGATTAACCCTGGCGAGCTTTGAAGCGCGGGTTTGATTTGCAGATGACGTACAATCTTCCCTTGCGACGTACCACCTGGCAGTCGGGATGTCTTGTTTTTGCGGACTTTAGAGAAGAGACAACTTTCATAAGGGGCGTAAAGACATACAGGGCCTTGCTCCCTGTCAATATCGCTTTTCGCTAAAAAATCGGTTATTTGAAATCCGAACTTAACCTAATTCCAAGCCTCCTTCGCAACCATTTGCCTCATCATTTTCTTCCTTCATCTCCATCTTCATCAAACTAGCATTTTCTAGGCGTAACCGCCTCTGAGCCCTAGGAATGGGATGAAGATGAGAATGAAGAGTGAAGACAAAGTGTCCGACAGGAATATTTAGGGACTGGCACCAAAGCCCTCATCATAAGAATATCTCCTCAATTCCACTCCACGACTTCCGGGGCCATGGACATGAGTCCCAGTCCTAGATCGATATTCATCATCACGTGGCGCCAAAGCTCTTCCCCATCGAATCGGTTGATGGCGTAGCCGTCCATTTTTGAAATTACCCAGGCGTTCTCATTCAGTTCGCTTCGCAACTGGCCAGAGCTCCAACCCGAATAACCTTTGAAGGCTCGAAGCACTAACTCAGGATCAGACTCCCTTTTGGATTGAGCGATCATTGGCTCCATCCCGAAATAAAGCTTAAATTCATTGGCCTCTGGAACCACCTTCCAGGCTGAAAGAAAAATTCGCTCCGGCTCCACAGGTCCACCCACATAAAGCGGCACATCCTGCAAATCGTAGTCGGCAAATTGAGATCCGACCTGACCGAGTCTCACGCCCGAGTCCTTATTAACCACAACGCCAACCGAGCCCTCGGAGCCATGACTCGTCATCAAGACAACGCTACGAAAAAAATTGGAGTCCTTTAAATGTGGATGCGCCAAGATCAAAGATCCCGTCAGCTGATTATCCTCTTCCTGGAATTCGTCGTACATCTGAAGTTGACCCTTAAACCTTCTATCAGGATTGTCGGTAACTCAAGCTTAGCTTTGCCCAAATCACCCCAATACGAAATGCCACTTTCGCTTAACATTCCAGACAAGTCCTTCTAACGATTGAGAGCATGCCATCCCTAGAAGAAATCGTCAGCTTTTGCAACACGCGGGCTCGCGCTCAGGAGATCAAAGACTTTCCAGGAGCCTTTAACGGCCTGCAGTTCGCCAATGATGGCAAGATAACCAAGATTGGCGCTGCGGTGGATGCCGGTCTCGTTCCTTTTCAGAAAGCAAGGGCGGCGGGCATTGATTTTCTCATTGTCCACCATGGCATGTATTGGAATGGCGTGCAGCCTGTAGTGGATATTGAATACAAAAAAAACAAGCTGCTGATCGATGCGAATATGGCGGTCTATTCCTGCCATCTCCCGCTAGACGCTCACTCCGAAATTGGGAACAGCGCATTACTGGCAAAAACAGTGGGAATCCAGCCGAGCGGATCATTCGCCAATTACGAGGGCGTTGATATTGGTTTTGTGGGTACATGGACATCAGATCGCAAAGCTTTGAAGCAAGCGCTGGTCGAAGAGTTTGGATCCGGCATCACAGCAATGGAGTTTGGCTCCAACACGCCATCAAAGATCTGCGTTTGTACGGGCAGTGGCTCAAGCGTGATCGAGGAAATGAAAGCTGCGGGCTCCGATACTCTGATTACTGGCGAATTGAAACAGCACTTCTTCAACATCGCCCAGGAGCGAGAGCTCAATCTTTACATATGCGGTCACTACGCGACTGAAACTTTCGGCGTCAAGGCTCTCGCCTCTGACTGCGCTGCTAAATTTAATCTCGAATGGGAATTTATCGAGACCGAATGCCCCCTTTAAGAGACCGTCCATTAGATCGGTTTCGATAGGGCCTACCTACCTGACGTACTCCTTTGACTGTCTCTAAGAGCCCGTCCAAATATTCGTGCAATTGAACGCCATTTCATTAAACCTCCCAAGCCATGAAACGCATCGCTGTCTTAAACGGACCAAATCTTGACAGACTGGGCAAACGCCAACCGGAACTTTACGGATCGCAAACGCTAGAGGATCTCGAAAACCAGTTGCAGGCAGCCTTCACCGATGTCGATTTCATGTTCTTCCAATCCAATCACGAAGGAGCCTTGGTCAGCAAGATATCGAAGTTGGCCGACGAAGGCTGCGATGGCATCGTCTTCAACCCCGCAGCCTACTCGCACACCAGTATCGCGTTGAGAGATGCGCTCGGTGGCGCGAAAATACCGACGATAGAAGTCCACATCAGCAATGTGCATAAGCGCGAGCGGTTTCGCCATCACTCGCACACCGCCAACGAATCGATTGGCGTCATTGCAGGTCTAGGCTTCAAAGGCTACCACTACGCTGTACAGCACTTAATCGAGCTTAGCTAGGCAGAGCCTATTCAAATAGTCTGTAGGAAGCTTGGTCGCTTGGACTTGCTAGACAGCCTCTTAAAAAGAAGGGTGGCAGCGCCATACTTTAGTTATGACCTTTTATATGCAGCTCATAATACCAGTTGCAACGCATGTTGCAGATACAAAAAATGGGCGGTTAAACCGCCCATTAAGCGCTGTCAGTCCCTGGATGATTTTATCAGTGCCAGGCATCGCGCCTTGAATGAGTATCAAACTACTGACTACACATCTGAGGTCAACTATAACCGGGCGATTTTTGCCCAAAATTAAGCCCACTTTTGAAGATATTAGCTGGCCTAATTGAGTAGTGATTATTCCATTACAAAAAGAGGGCGACCTTAAAGTCGCCCTTAAACACTCTCATTCCCTGGATACGTTTAGCAGAGCCAGGCACCGTGTTCTATTTACGTAAGTCAGCCTAGAAGAATGTATCGACAGGTCAAGGCTTAAATTAAATAAATACAATTTATTATTTATTTATCTGCCGCTAAAGAAGATGCTGCAGTTAAAAAACGCAAAGACCCGGCGGTCCCACATCCGCCGGGCCAAGCAACGACTCAGTTTTGGAACTAAAATCCTGACTGAAATTTTTCTAGCAAAGCCTTTTTGAGAGTCTTCGTTTTGTCTGTCGTCCAGTATTTCTACTGTGCCTAGAGTTTATCAAAAACGCCGGTTTCGCGCAATCCGTGATGCATACTGAATCTCGCGCGAGATTCCGCATTACCGATGCGTTAATCACTCCATTTGGCCATGTGAGTGTAAAAATAAGGCGAATACCTGCTCAAGATCGTCGTTTTTCGCTTTATTTGGATGGACAGAATTTAGATCGAGGCTAACTAACTAAACCATATGTCAAAGGACCAAAGCGTAATGAAGGTAACGCCTAAAACGATCGTTATCGATCTCTTCATCACCATCGTCGTATGGTATCTGTTCCTGCTTTGGTTCAAGCCGCATGTTCCGAGCGAAGACCCAGGCACGATCACCTTAGTCGCCGCTTTCACTGCCGTACCGGCAGCTGCTACCTTTTGGCTTTGTCTGCAAATGTTCAAAGTCACGCTCCTGCACCAGCGGAAGCTAAAGCAGGAAAAGCAAGGCTAGCCAGCAGCGTTCGCCTTCGAATGCCCCATCACCACCTTTCGAGGCAATCGAATTTTCAAATTTCAGCTGCAAGCTAGTCTCCCTAGTTGAAGATCTTCATAACGCGCAAGATTCCTAGCAAGGGACCAGCCATGATTGAGGAGGCTGGGATTAATTTCGATTACCGAGAAATCGACGCTCCTTGCGCCGAAGACGAACTGCTAGATCGCGTTCAAGGCGTGGATGCCATCCTTTGCACGCTGACTGAAGCCATCAACGAGAAGGTTATCGAAGCAGCGGGAGACTCATTGAAGCTACTCGCCAATATGGCTATCGGCTACAACAACATC
Organism: Opitutaceae bacterium; assembly: GCA_028281165.1. Taxonomy (GTDB): domain Bacteria; phylum Verrucomicrobiota; class Verrucomicrobiia; order Opitutales; family Opitutaceae; genus JANQRT01. Next base: position 15,802 of record JANQKI010000153.1, read on the forward strand.
GATATCAAAGCCGCCATAGCAAAAGGTATCCTTGTCACTAACACGCCGGACACCACGACCATCGCTACGGCGGATTTGACGTGGACTCTTATTCTAAGCGTTGCCCGTAGAGCGATCGAAGGCGACCAAATGGTTCGGAAGGGCGAGTGGAAGGGATGGGGACCGCTCCAATTGCTTGGAGGAGATTTTGACGGCAATACCATTGGTATCATCGGAGCTGGGGCAATTGGTTCAGCGGTTGCCAAGCGAGCTATCGGTTTTGGGATGAAGGTAGTTTATTACAGCCGATCGGAAAGTCCCCGACTCATACAAACGGCACCCGACGCAAAGCGAGTCGATCTCGAAACGCTCTTGAAAGAAAGCGATATTGTTAGCCTCCATATTCCTTACACGCCAGAGACCCATCATCTAATTGGAAAAGGTGAATTGGAGCTGATGAAACCATCAGCTTACTTTATCAACGCGTCACGAGGCCCCATTCATGATGAGCAAGCTTTGGTGGACGCTCTTAAAAGTGGTCAAATCGCGGGGGCTGGATTAGATGTTTACGAAGAGGAGCCAAAAGTTCACCCAGACTTGGTTTCTTTATCCAACGCGGTTCTACTTCCCCACTTGGGAAGCGCCACGGAAAGGACGAGGCAAAACATGTCGATGAAAGCTGCGCGAAATATCGTCGCCCTTTCCAAAAACCAAACGCCTCCAGATTTAGTGGCAGAGTCGCGTTCTTAAAGACTGTCAAATATCTTGCACGATGGTAGGGAGGCTTGTCCTAAAACACTTTAGAATACAGATCCCTGATTAGTATTTGATTTTTGGCAACAATCTCCGAGAAACAAAGATACCTACGACGTCAACCGCTGGTCGATTTCGTCAAAGCCAAACTCCACCTGCTCGTCATCCGTTTTTTCTTCCAAAATTTTTCGCAGGAAAAGAGAGCGATGAATCGGAGTAGGCCCACTCTCAATGATGGCTTCTCGGTGCAGAGGAGTCGCATAGCCTTTGCTGGAAGCGAAGTGATAATGTGGATACTGGCAGTCAAGAGCCATCATCTGCCGATCTCGGGTCACTTTGGCGATGATGGAAGCCATCGCTATGCAAAGCGACTTTGAATCCCCTTTAACAATACCATGATGCTTAAATCCCAAGGTTCGCATCGGTTTGCCATCAACCAAAACTATCCATTGCGAAAGTCTTTCTTCCGATTCCGACGAACTTGCAGTCTCAGCGAATAGCGGATCCGGATCGTGGCGTGAAATGCCGGCTTGGGAGAGTATTTCGTCCATAGCTCGTTTCATAGCGATTTGCGTTGCTCCCAAGATATTGTGCTCCTCGATCTCTTTTACCGATCCCACACCAACTCCAATAAAAATTCGATTGGTCCGCTCAAGCCAACGCAAACGACTATAAAGGTCTTCTCTTTCTTCAGGACTGAGCAGTTTCGAGTCATTGATACGTGAAGCGTTTCTCTTACACCAGTCCGTATCGTAAAAACCGCTACGAGCAGCAACCGCTGCCGCGACAACTGGCCCAGCCAGAGCGCCGCGACCCGCCTCGTCCACCCCAATCAAACCAGCCTGCCCATTAAGACAATTGCGATCATATGCTCTAAGGCGACGGGACTTCACAGGCGGGGGAATTTATTTCACCCAAGCCGTTTTTTCCTGCGGCTTTTTGAGTGGCAAGACATCGAGCATATCCGCCTCCTCTACGACCTCATAAGCCGTGCGGAAATGCAATTTAACGAAATCCTTGAAACCCTCCGCTCCAAACTTCTTCAATATCTCTGTTGCTTGCCTCTTAACTTGAGCGCTAGCGCCTTTCAACAAAGTGTCTCCAAAACGCTTGGACAACTTTCCCATGTAACGCACGTACTCTGCTCGAGCCACGACGGAAGCCGCTGCCACTACCGGATCTTCTTCCGCCTTGGTCTGCATACGCAGCTCGAAATTCGCATCCTTGAAATGAGGGCTCACCAAATCCCGTTTGCTAAACTGGTCAAGCATACCCCAAGGGGCTCGCTTCTTTCGCATAGCTGCCTCGAGAGACTTCGCATGCTGCCATCCGATAAGCGAATTCAAATTAGCGCGCGGCTTAGCCATCAGCTCATTGTATTTGGCCATCCCGCAAAAACAGGACTCGGCAACGGCCCCTTTCGTCTCTCGAATGATTTTATCCAATTTTAGGATACGGTTATCGGTTATCTTTTTCGAATCGCGAATGCCGTGCTTAACCCATTCGTCGATTTGCGGTTTGTCGGCAATCACGCAAGCGGTTATAACCGGACCGAAAAGATCGCCTTTGCCACTCTCATCCATCCCGGCATGCAGCTCGAACCATTCGGGATGATAAATCTCATCGTATCCGTAACGCGCTTCACCAAGGATTTCGGGCTCGAGGATGTTAATGACGAAATCCTCCATCTCCTTACCCTGAACAACGAGCTTTCCGCTCTTGTAGCCGACTACGTTAACCTTGTTTCCCTTGTAAGCGAAACGAGCATAATCCACCTCGTAAGGCTCCCACATTTTCATCTCGCAAACGCCTTCCAGCTTTTCCATCTGCTCATCGGTTAGCTTGGCTGTATAGATGGTCTTTTTCTTCGGCTCTTCGGGAATGTCGTTCTTTTTCTTTCGTTTAGCCATAGTGAGAGGAGCGATAAAATCTCCTTATCAGGATGATGAGAATTTGAATCGTAATTGATCCCTGAAATCAATGACCGAAATCGAGGCGAATTCTATTGATAGCTAGCAAGGCAGATACCTAGATCCCTAATGTGACTGACGGAAGCGACAACCTAGCTAGGAACAAAACCGACTTTCAAAAACGACTAGCCGATTGGTACGATTCTCAAGCCAGAGACCTCCCCTGGCGGTCACAACCTTCACTTTATAAGACTGTAGTCTCCGAATTCATGCTTCAGCAGACGCAGGTCAAAACTGTCCTGCCCTATTTTCATCGCTGGCTGGAGAGCTATCCAGACTTCGAATCGCTAGCCACTGCTAGCGAGCAAAGCGTGCTCAAAAGCTGGGAAGGATTGGGGTATTATTCGCGAGCTCGCAATCTGCATAAACTAGCCCAGGAAATCACACTATTAACGGAGATTCCCGAAGATGCTGAAAACTGGCTACAGTTTCCGGGAATAGGACCCTATGCCGCTGCAGCTATTTGCAGTATCGCTTTCAATGATCCTACCGCAGTCGTCGACGGAAATGTGGTACGGATTCTAGCTAGACTAACAGCCGACCTCAAAACTTATAAGAATAGCGGAGAAGCGGCCAAAAAGTATCGCGCGCTAGCGACCGCATTGCTGAATGAAGATCGTCCCGGCGACCACAACCAAGCTATGATGGAACTGGGCGCCACGCTTTGCCTGAAACAAAATCCACAATGCCTCCTCTGTCCTGTGAGCGAATATTGCGAAGGACGGATCAAAGGCATCGAAAAGGAGCTGCCCAAGTTTGATAAAACGAAATACGAAAGCAGGACGGTCAACCGAGCTTGGATTTCAGGACCCAAAGGAGCCTTGCTTTACAAAATTCCACCAGACGCCAAACGAATGAAAGGCCTCTACGAGATCCCCTCGCTTGAGCAGCTGGGCTTTTCTCTCAATGGCGAAAAACCGATTCTCGAACGGAAGCGATCTATCACAAAGTACCGTATTACAGAGAGCTTCTTCACCTACGATGAGAAAACGCTAAATGGCAAACTCCCCGCTAATTGTCAGTGGGTAGCGTTTTCAGACTTAGAGGCTCTCCCCTTTTCAGGACCCCATCGTCGCTGGATAGAAGAACTCCTGTCGCTCTAAAAAGCCGCAGTCATAAAAAACAAAAAAACTTCCTCGTTTTAGAGGAAGCTTCAAGTCCGGAACCACTTCTTAATTCTTAATTTTTCCTTCTTACTTTAATTGTCCCACTTGTGGCGGAGCATGTTATTAAATGCGGCCACTTTCTTCTGACGGCGCTTGGTTTCCGATGGCTTTTCAAAATAGCGATTGCCGCGTACGTCGCGGATCACGCCTTCACGATCAAGCTTCTTCTTCAGGCGACGAAGGGCACGCTCTACAGGCTCGTTTTTACGGATTTTAACTTCAATTGACATATTTGAAATGGGAAAGAGGCGTAAGAAGACGCCAATCTCAACTATCGTCAACCTTTTTCTAGAATGAAACGGAAGAGGATGGACTAGGCGTTGCCAACCTTCCGGTCGCTGGAAAAGACGTCCTCAATGGCCGTTTTCAAATCAGCCGGCTTCAAAGGCTTGGAGAGATAGTCATTCATCCCTGCCGCCATGCAAAGCTCGCGATCGCCAGTCATGGCGTTAGCGGTCAAGGCGATGATGTGAGCAACCGGTCGTGAGGGATCAGACCTTTCCAGACCTCTAAGTTCCCTAGTGAACTCATACCCATCCATTCGCGGCATCTGGCAATCCAATAAAATAAGCGGGTACGCTGCCTTCTGGCAGCGCTCCAAGGCAAGGAGTCCGTCCTCGGAAACATCACACTCGTATCCAAGCTTCTCCAACAGCTTGATAGCCAAGCGGCGATTAATCTCGTGATCTTCCACTAACAGTATCTTCGGCTTATCCACTTCACCTGAAACGGTTAAATCGCTTTGTTGCGCAGACGAATCTGCTCCAGCTTCATTAACATCGCTTACTTTCAGGAGCTGATCAAGCGTTTGATCGAGTTGACTGGGGCGCAAAGGCCTTCGAATAAACGCGGTAAATTCATCGCAATTATCTTCAGGACAACTGTGCGATGAGCGAACAACGATTTTCAAACAGCTCGTACTCGTATCCAATTTATGATTTCGCCAAGTCCCTTCTTCCACAACGAAAATCCGCTTTTCTAGACTGTCATTCCTTAGGGCCAGAGCAAAATCATCCGTCGTATCGAAGTAAGCAGTCGGGATTCCACGAGCCTCGAATTCACGTCCAAGAATATTGGATTCCCGAGAATTGGATAATGCGATAAACGCTTTCACATCGGATCCCCGTCGTTGCGGATTGTAGTGAACAATTTCACTGTCGTTCAAATTCAAGGACAAATCAAACCAAAATATCGAACCTTTGCCTTCTACGCTATCGACTTTGATCTCGCCTCCCATCGCTTGAACAAGACGCTGGCAGATGGAAAGGCCTAGTCCCGTACCGCCATAATTGCGCGTAGTAGAGGAATCCGCCTGAACGAAAGGTTGGAACAATCGTTTCCGAGCCTCTTCAGAAATTCCGATACCTGTATCCAAAATTTCGATTCTCAATAGATTCGCATTGCTAGAAATGGAACGGATTGAGAGACATACCTCGCCCTTCCGTGTGAATTTCACGGCGTTGCCTACCAAGTTCACCAGAACCTGACGCAAGCGTCCGCTATCGCCAAAGGCGAATTGTGGCGTATCCAGACTGACATCGCAAAAGATTTCGACGTCCGACTCATGGGCGCTCTCAGCCATGAGCGAGACGACCGACTCCGATAACTCGCGAATGTTGAAATTGCGATTTTCCAATTCAATATTGCCAGAATCCAGACGAGAGAAATCGAGGATATCGTTTAGAATCGAAAGCAAGGCTTCCGCGCTATAAGCGGCAGCGTTAGCCAATTCGGATTGCTCGTCATTCAAAGAAGAATCGCTAAGCAAAGTAAGCATACCTAGCACCCCGTTCAACGGCGTACGGATCTCATGACTCATGACGGCTAGAAATTCCGCCTTGGCTTGAGCGGCTTGGAGACCTTGGTCACGAGCAACCTCCAGCTCTCGGTTCGTTTTCTTGAGCGCGTCCGTCATTGCCGAAAGCCGATGATTGAAGGTCTCCAGATCCTCTTTCTGAGCTTCAAGATGTCGAATTTTCTCGTCAACTAGCTGATTCTGCAGACGGGCTAGGTCGCTAACCTTGAACAAACCCAAATACTGCTCCTCGTCATCAGTAACGATGACATCGTAATTAAAAATCTTCTGAGGACGGGTCAGCGCCAGCTGTAGGATTTCGACCAACGGTTGGCTGATTCGGACGATAAGCGGATCGCTTTCCATGTGGTCGCCGAGCTTAGCCTTGCCCTTGACGGCGAAGCCATAACGCGTTCCCAGCATACCCCCAAGCCGCCCGCGCGAGCAGATCCCAACCACCTTCCCGTTGTTAACAACCGCGACATATTCGTAGTCGCGATCACTCATCAGGCTCAGCACCTGTTCGAGGCGACTATCCGCCGAGAATGATGGCGTCGTCGAAATCAAGGACTTCAAATCGGTTTTCTCGACTGAGCCGTTGGGAATCAGAGCAGGTTCCATGTGGTGATAGCGCTTATTCGTTCATCGACTCGAAGACGTTTTCGCCTGTTACGGTTTAATGACATTTGTGTTACGACAACCGGTGAATAACCTGTTGATAATTGTGGAAAAGCGAGTGCGCAAATTCGCGCTTCTTTTCTTTGATTTGGCTTCGAGAAGGCTTTGACTGTTCTCAATGTCCGCTGCCGAAGCTCCATTTGTTCATCTACACAACCATACTCACTACTCCCTGCTCGACGGCTGCGCAAAGCCATCAAGAGCCGCCGCGCGAGCTAAGGAGCTAGGAATGCCAGCCCTGGCAATGACGGACCACGGCAACCTATTTGGAGCTATTGATTTTTATCGAGCCTGCCGAGCAGAGGACATCAATCCACTGATTGGCTGCGAGCTGTATTACGTCAACGATCACAAACAGTCGGACCGCCCGCGTCGCGAACGAAAACGGACCGACGACATCGGCGATATTCCAGAAGACTACGTACCCTCTCCAGAAGATTTTCCACAATATCAGATTCATCACAAGGGAGTGATCGCTAAGGATTTCGAGGGCTATCAGAATCTGTGCAAACTCGTATCAGACGCTCACATAAACGGCGTCTATTACCGGCCTCGCACCGACATCGAAAAACTGGCCCAATACTCGAAAGGACTCATTGGCTTGAGCGGGTGCATAAATGGAGTCGCTTCCCAGTATTTGATTTATGGTGACTATGAAAACGCCCGTAAATACACGGCTCAATTCGTCGATATTTTCGGAAAGGAGAACTACTTTATCGAGCTTCAGGATCACGGCATGCCCGTACAGAAGCGAATCATTCCTGGACTTCTAAAACTCGCCAAAGAGTTCGACCTTAAAGTCATTTGCGCCAACGACTCCCACTACGTCTACAAGGAAGACGCAGAACCGCACGACGCCCTGCTCTGTATCCAAACGGGCAAAATCATCTCCGATCCGAACCGGATGAAATACCCTTCCCAGGAATTTTACCTCAAGAGCAGAGAGGAGATGTTCGAGATTTTCAAAGAGATTCCAGAGTCGCTGGATAATACCGTTCACGTAGCGGAGATGTGCAATCTGGAGATCCCTTTTGGCGAGAACCACTACCCCGTTTTCGAAACGCCTCCCGAACTGAAATCCTTTAAACGCGATCCCGATGCCTTCGATCGGATTCTTGATATTTACGAAGTCGAAAAGACTAAGGTCAACAAGCAGAACGGCATCGAAGAAGCCTGCAAGCTCGCCTCAGAAGAAAGGGAAGAGTTCAAAAAACACGGCATGCTCCTGTTGGAGCTTTGCAAACGCGGACTCAAAGAGCGGTACGGTGTGGATTACGACAATCGTGAAGCCTACGTTCCAGAAGAGGGGCAGAGGGAGGATTTCGCAGAGTTTCTTTGCGACCAAATGGACTTCCAATTGGCCATCATCGCCGGAGCTGGCTTCATCGATTATTTTCTAATCGTTTGGGACTTTATCAACTTCGCTAGGGGTCGCAATATTCCGGTGGGCCCAGGTCGTGGTTCCGGGGCAGGCTCCATCGTTTCCTATGTATTGAAAATTACTGACATCGAGCCGCTTCGATTCGATTTGCTCTTCGAGCGGATGTTGAATTTGGAGCGCGTTTCTCCGCCGGACTTCGATATCGATTTCTGCATGAGACGTCGTGAGGATGTTGTAAATTTTGTAAGGGAAAAATACGGACACGACAACGTTGCGAATATCATTACTTACGGCACCTTTGGAGCGAAAATGATCATCCGCGACATGGCCAGAGTCAACGACGTGCCCTTTGCCGAAGCAGATAAGCTAGCCAAGATGATCCCCGATGAACTCAACATTTCTCTTGAAGCTTCGGTCGAAAAATCCAAGGAGCTGCGCGACGAGATGGCTCGCAACCAGGTAGCGAAGAAAATCGTGGAGCAAGGAAAAATCATCGAAGGCATGGTTCGCAATACGGGGAAACACGCCTGCGGTGTCATCATCGGCGATCAACCCATCCACCATCTTGTCCCCGTTACGCTTCAAGAGGGCGATCTGACGACTCAGTATGCCAAAGGCCCAGCGGAAGATCTAGGTCTTCTGAAGATGGACTTCCTTGGGCTGAAGAACCTTACCGTCATGGATGATGCTCAGAAGAGCGTACGTATTGGCCGCAACCTTCCCGATTTCGATATCGAGAAGATCGACCTTAACGACGAGAAAACGTATCAGCTTCTAAACCAAGGTAAAACGATCGGCGTTTTCCAGCTCGAGTCGAGTGGCATGCAGTCGCTATGCCGGCAGATCGATCTCTCGAAGTTCGAGGAGATTATCGCCCTCGTCGCGCTTTATCGACCGGGGCCAATGCAGTTCATACCTCAATTTATCAAAGGCAAGAAGGACGCGTCGACTATCGAGATTCCACACCCCTTGTTGAAGGATCTCGTTTCCGAAACCTATGGAGTCATGGTGTATCAGGAACAGGTCATGGAAGCGGCTCGTATCATTTCTGGCTATACATTGGGCGAAGCGGACATTCTGCGAAAAGCGATGGGAAAGAAAATCGCTTCAGTCATGGAGGCTCAAAAAGAAGTGTTCGTATCAGGCGCCGAAAAAACCCATAACATCAGTCGCAAGAAAGCCTTGGACATATTCGCTATTCTGGAAAAATTCGCCGCTTACGGTTTCAACAAGGCCCACTCCACTTGCTATGCTATGATCGCCTATCGAACGGCGTATCTAAAAGCCAACTACCCAGTCGAATTTCTGGCCGCAGCTCTTTCTTGCGAACTAGGCAATTCTGACGGCGTATCCAAATTTATCGATGAGGCGGAGGCCATGAATGTTCGCATTCTGTCTCCTGATGTGAATATTTCGCGAGACGCCTTCACGCCGGTAATCGATGATCCGGAAGACCAGGCCGCAGGGCGTCCTGGTTCAATCCGGTTTGGGCTCGCTGCCATCAAAGGTGTCGGCAATGCAGCGGCCAGCAAGATCATCGAAGAGCGAGAAACTAATGGCAACTTCAAGGATTTCGACGACTTCCTAGCTCGCGTGGATACGAAAGCCGTTAACCGCCGTGTATTGGAACATCTGATAAAAACGGGGGCCTTCGATTTTTCAGGCGAGCCGAGAGGATGCATTTTCAGTCGCCTAGACGAGGCGATGAATTACGCGGCAGCGATGCAACGCGATCGGGAAATGGGTCAAAACTCCTTTTTCGATATGCTCGAGGAAGAGCCAGCCTCGAGCGGAAACGGAAGCCTACCCACCAGAGCAAATGGTTTCGACCCATCAAAACAGTTCGCGAAAAACGATATGCTTAAGTATGAAAAGGAGCTGCTAGGTTTCTACGTGTCCGGGCATCCGCTCGACGACTACAAGGGCCTTGCAGAAGCGCTTACCAGTTTTGATATCGAAAAGATGGATAAGCAGCTAGGCGATCGCGTAGAGTTTCAGGTCTGCGGCATCGCTTCGGGAGTCGTTAAGAAGCTGTCCCGACGCGACAATCGCCCCTGGGCTCTTTTCAACGTCGGCACCTCGCAAGGATCCGTACAAGTAAACTGCTACGCCGACGCGTTCGAAGACTGTGGACAGAACCTGGAAAACGAGAAGCTAGTCGTGGTTAAAGGTAGCGTGTTTCGCAACGACGAAGGAGTAAGGCTCAGCGCCCAGGAAATTCATCCACTCGAAACGTATCTGCCGGGTCAGATCAAGCATATCACCTGGATTCTAGATCCCAAAAAGGAAACGGAAACCTTCTTTCACCAGTATCGAGAATGCTTAGACAATTCTCGAGGGCAAACGACAAGCGATATCGCATTCCAAATCGACAGTGAAACGGTAATCGCCGCTCCAACGGCTTCATCCTTGAGGTGGCAAGTCAACACAGATGAATGGAATAAGCTGCGTAAGCATGAAGCTGTAGTTGGTTGCATCGTACAATCTCAGCCCATTCGCTTAAAGGAACGCGAACGCCGCTGGTCTAGAGCGTAAAATGTGGAAGCTTTCGGCATGTCTTAGACATGCCGCTACGGGATTAGCTTGGAGAAGGCTAACCTAGCTTTGTGTAGGCTCCGTCGATCAATTCGATGACGCTTTCGCTTGCGTCATGATCGAAGGAATGCGTCACATCGCCTTCGAATCCTTTTTCAATCAGCTCCCTGCTTGAGGCGCATTTTCGCAAGCCAGAAAAATCGTCTTTCTTCGCTTCTTCAAAGGCGTTAATCGCAACTCGAGTTTCAGGCGAGGCAGAACCTTCCATTGCCGCCAGTATTGAACCAGCCCCTACAAAATCTTCCAATGCAGGTCGTAAAGCGTTATTTTCCAACGCTCGCAGGCTGCTACAACCAGCTTAGCCCCTGACAGTTCGCTAAGAAATGCTCCCAGGCTTGTTGCGTTCCTGAGACAACCACAAAACGTTCGCTTAGCTGAGGAGAGATCCATTGGGAGAAGGCAGTACAATTTTTTCTCCAACGGGGATCCGCTGTAACGAGACGGGTGAAAGAGAGTAGCCCTCCTCGACTCCTTTAAACGCCGCTTGGCTAGAATCGCGTTGTTTTTCTCGGCGAATGCGGCAGCTCTGTCATCCTTCCATCGATACGGAAAAACGGTAGCCCCTCGGCTGCAAGCGACATCGGCACAACTGGAAAAAGAAAGGACATCCACGATTACGACAGCCTCGCAATCTCCAGATAAAGCCTGCAAGCCCTCAAGGCCCCATTCGAAGCGCAGCCGAAATTCCGATTGATCGTAATACATGAACTTCTGTATCCGAAAAATAAAGCGAGCTAAGGAACTAGCTCGCTGAATTGAAGGAGTTAACCCTCCCCCAAAACTCTATTCAGGCTGCTTCTCTTCGTCGCCTTTGATGGCTCCCCTGATGCCTTGCAAAAGACCTCCCACTTTTTCCTTAGCTTTTTGCCCGAAGTTTTGCAGTTGCGATCCGACGGAAATGCCGGACTGAGCAACGGAAGCGATAGTCTCTTTATTTATGGAGTTAAAGGCAACCCGCAGCACCTCTTGCAAGGTGGCTCCCTTTTCGCCCTGACCGATGTCTTTCAGCTCGATGTCCGGCAGATCGACAATGATCGGCTCCGGCTGGACTGCGGGGATAAGTACCGTTATTTTGCCATTGGTAATGCGAAACAAGTCGATCTGAAAAGCCTTGCTACTTTCAGTCTCCTCTTCTTCCACTGAGGGACCGGTGAATGACTCGATGTTCGCTAAAATCTGTCCGATATTGCTTTTCCCGGAAACCATTTCGTAAGTGATCTCGGGCCCATCGATGAGAATCTGTTGGATCACCACCTTTTCCGACATGGCAGACCAAGGATCGAGGTCTAGATCGACACTGCCCAATTGAATCGAGCTATCCGTTTGAAAACCCTCGGGGTTCCCAACCATAAGCCCTCCCAGCGAGGCGGAACCCGCAAGAAGAGAAAAATCTACCTTGTCTAGCTTAATCTCCGTCTGAGTGACTTCCGGCCCAAAGGCCTCGACTCCAGCCGCTATGCCTTTCCCAACGACGCTAGAGAAACCGAAAAGAACGACCAAACCGATAACCAGAAGAACGACAATGACAGCGATGAATTTTTTCATAGGGCAAAAAAGTTAAATCTTTTCTAGCAAGAACAGAATTCCATGCCAGATCTTTCTGATGGACCAGTCTTTTTTGCCAAAGGTTCAGTTCGTAGCCAAAATGTATCAGTTCCTGTGCTACGGCAGAGAATGTTTGAAAGTTTTAATAAACCCGGACTTCGATATCCCCATCCACTGTGTGAAGCTCAACGATAGAGCCGCCGCCATTTAGATGAATTTGACGAATGTTGTCGATATTCCTGATCCGGATCGGAGGAAATGGGGGGGTTGGGGCTTTTGGGGCTTTCGGTATCTTGATACCATCTCCGCTTTCAAAATTGGAGCTCTTTGGGACGGATCGTCTAAATTCATCGTCAATATCGATCTCACCATCGAAGGTCATTGCTGACAAGTTTGCTTGAATATCCACCGGAAGTTCCAACTCGATGTCGCCATCCAAAGTATTTAACGAAATGAAGAATTCGTCGCTGACGACCTCGCTGATGGAAAGCTCGACATCGCCGTCAACCGTATTGGCGATCACCGACCCGCTCATCTCTGTCATTTCGAGATCGCCGTCTTTGGAGGATATCTCGAATTCGCCGGACAGTTCACGAAGCGAAATATCGCCATCCACCAAGCTAACAGCCACATTTGACTTGTAAGGAAGTTTCAATGACAAATGATCGAGATCGCTCAAGGCTCCAAAATGGATATCCACACTGTTCCCATCCTGAGAAACATGCCATCCCTTCGGCGCAAACCTAGATCGATCTTCATCAAAATCACCATCGGCCTTCAGCAGAATTACGTCACCCTCGTACCCTTCGATCTCGATGTCTCCTTCGATCGTAGAGACTTTTACAATACAAGACTCATCTTTGAATTCAAGCTCGATGGGGAACTCAAGAACATCCTTAGCCAACGTCACCCAACTAACAAGGGACAAACAGGAGGCGATCAACTGGTGTGATATTCGAGAACTCATGTCGGCGTCGTTTATATAAACTCGTTTAGATCATCCTTGGTTGCGCGAGCCTGCTCATTCCTTCCTCTGATTTCTTCCAGAGCGCGGCGAGCCTTTTCCCTGACTACAGAATGCTGAAGCTCGTCTTCAGCTAGCTTTTGCAGCACTGGTAGTGACGCCTCGTCTCGCTCCGCAGCTAGAAAACCAATGAGCTGGGCCTTGACGAGCAACGGTTGATCAGAATTCAACATTGTCCTGAATTCCTGGATAACGGTTTCATTTTCGGTAAACGGGGCGAGAGCGCCAAGAGCGGCTAATCGCACATTTACACTGCTATCGTTTTCGATCGTCTGGATAAGGGCGGGAATAAACGCCGCGCTAGGTTCTTCGATGGCCGCGCATTGCAGCGCCCCCCGCATTCGATCGCTAACCGACGCTTGCTGCAGCATACTCAAGGCGATTAACTCTCTTGAGGCCTTTAGCTCGTTACGCAGCTCTGCCAGATCCTTACGCTCCTGCGAATTGAAAAGAAATGAATTGCCCAGGAAAAAGCCAAACAGAAATATAGCGGCCAAGCCCAGCCAAGGAGCTAGGGAGCCCATTCGCAAAGCCAACGGCTTAGCTGGGCCAGTTCCGTATCCACCTTCCAAATGCGCTTGCTTGAATTCGCTCAAGGCTTTTTCAAACCTCTGCTCGCTATTCTTCGGTGGAAGAGGCAGCTCAAGTTCACCTAGATTTTGCCAAATCGCCTTGAGATTCTTTTCCTCGGTCGAAGTTTTATTCGAGGGAGTCGAAGACTCATTGTCGCTAACTTCGTTCGATTCGACGAGTTCGTCCACTAAACGCTCTATAGATTCTGGTTCCTTCATTGAGATACTCCTTCCGTAAGATTTTCAAATTCCTTTTTCAATGCCTGCAACGCTCGAAAAATGCGCGCTTTGACCGTTCCCAATTTGCAATCGAGAACATGGGCGATCTCCTCGCACTTCAGCCCCTGAAAACGACTCAACAGAATCACCTCTCTTTTCGCTTCTGGAAGATTATCCAGAGCCTGTCGCAGAAGATCCAAATCGTTTTGTCGGCCAAAACCGATATCTTCTCTCGTTAGGCTGGGCTCTTCATGGTAATGGTCCGGATCGTCGAGCACCGTCAGGTTTCGTCCCTCACGGCGAGCCCAATCGTAGTAGGCATTTCGAGCGATGCGAAACAGCCAGGAAGCGAATTTGAGCTGCGACTTGAAAGAATGACGGTATTTAAGGGCTCGCAAGAATACATCCTGCGTCAGGTCCTCTGCAGCATGGGACTTGCCGGTCAAAGAACAGAGATAGCCATAGACATGTCCGTGGTGCCGCTGAAAAAGAATCCCCATTTTGTCGAGATCTCCTTCCTGTACGGCGACCATCAAACTATCGTCGCTAGGCTCGCTTTCGTGCATGCAAATTATCGGCTACTCAACAATACTGAGTAGACCGGGCCTTGGTTGCCAAATAATTCGCTAAAGCGACGAAATTCCAAAGACTGGAGCAAAAGTGTACGCGAGGGAGGGAGGCTTGCGTGCCACGGCGTAGTCCTTCGAAGACGGGTCCTCAAGCCTCCCTACCATATTGGAAAATCTTATTGGAGATTGATTTATCAGTCAGTCCCCAAGAAAAGATCAACGACTTGCGAACTCCAGGCTCCCGTTTTGATAGAAGTAGGTCATAGGGATCATCGACGTCCGAATTTCCTCCATGCCCGAAAAGAAATGAATTTGATTAGGCATTTCGTATCCGAGTTTAACATACACTCGTAACGATTTTCGCTTTCCTGCCTTCAATGGACCAAGCGAACGACAGTAGAAAGACTTAACGCCATAGGTATCGAAGGCGATCGCATAATAGCAGTCTTCGATGTCTCGATCCGAAATCACATCGCAGAGAAGCGTGTACCAGTTTTGCGAACTGCTGAACATCAGGATTCCATCCTTTTTAGCGACGCCCATCCGCAGATTCTTCTTCACCTCAATCTTGAGAAAACCTTCTGCGAAGGAATCAGCAGGCAGCAAAGTCAAAGATTGGGTGTTGCCCTTCACTAAATCATCGCCGGTAAAACAAAGCGGAGCCCCTCGATTCACCTCCGCCACGGGAAGATACTCTCCATCCTGAAGACAGTAGAGAAGGCTTTGAGCGAGAAGAGATACCGGGGTAAGAGCGAGGAAAACGACCAGAAACATGCGACAGACATTCATCTTATGAAGGGGATACGAGACACTAATGTCTAATCGGCATGTTGAGCTTCAATTTAAGTGCCGTAGAGACGATTTAATCGAATTCCGCCCAAAAAATTCTCGATTCCTTGAGGGCGTCGGTTTTAGCGCCTTTTGTACAAAGAAATTTGAACGTTTCTCGAAACTATGTTTCAATCGTCATTCCTGCCTAGGAGAGTCAACGGATGGCTGTGTATCAGATTTTTTCTGACAGTCTAAAATCGGCCTAAGGTTTGAGGAATGCCAGGTGTACAAGTAAATAAAGTAGCCAATTTTGGTTTATGAGGTATAGTACGCTTAACTTACTGTAAACGAACAGTATGGAACAACCCCTCACTATCCTCATCACTGGTTGTAGCTCCGGTATCGGCTACGAATTGCTCAAGCTGTTCAACCATCATCCCTATCGCGTTGTTGCCACAGCATTGCCGGAATCCGTTGAGTCCCTAAAGGCCGATCCAGTTAGCCAGAGCGAGCGCATTTGGGTGAGACAGCTTGATGTGGCGGATTTCGAAGCAGCTAGCGCTATAGTCCAAGACACCAAGGAAACATGGGGGCCCATCGACGTGCTGATCAACAACGCGGGTATATCTTATCGATCCGTAATCGAAGACATGACGCCCGAGGACGAACAACGGCAGATCGCCGTGAATTATCTGGGGGCCATGCACCTCATTCGCGAGTGCCTTCCCGAAATGAGACGACGTAAAACAGGGCGCATCATAAACGTTTCCTCAGTGGGTGGCATGATGGCCATGCCGACCATGGCATCCTACTCGGCTTCCAAGTTCGCTCTGGAAGGAGCTTCGGAATCGCTTTGGTACGAAATGAAACCTTGGAATATCAAGGTCACTCTAGTCCGACCGGGCTTCATCAATTCCATAGCCTTCCGCAAGGTGTTGTACTCCAGCAAACGCAATGGAGGATCCAGTTCTACGTCTTACGATTCTCACTACCACTGCATGAGCCAATTCGTCGAGAAGTTCATGACCAAATCGAAAAGCACCTCAGCTAGTGTTGCTAAGCGTATCTACAAGGCGACCCAAATGGACAATCCCCCGCTTCGAATGGCTGGCACCAGAGATGCATGGCTTTTCTACTTCCTTCGACGCTTGCTACCGCGAGCTTTGTATCACAAACTTTTATACATGAGTTTGCCGGGTCGAAAGGAATGGGGGAGGAAATCGTGAACATAAGAGAGAATCAAAAGGATGTCGTAGACCTTCTCTTCCGCCTTTTGTTTAGCCTTATTTTTCTGGCTCTAGGAGCTGAGCATATTTTCAGCGATCAACTGATCCAGAAGCTCATGCCAGACTGGATGCCTGCGCCCCGCTTGATTTCAATCCTAAGTGGCTTCGTCCTCCTCGCGGGTGGAGGGATGATCGCTCTTGGCTTTAGACTCCGATTGGCCGCGACTACACTCATTGTGTTCCTGTTTTTGGTTACGATCCTCGTACATGGGGCGGACTTGCTAGGGAAACCGGAATTTGTCGATCAAGATCACGCTTGGCTATGGACCATTTTTCAACGCAGCAACTACGCCAAAAACATTTGCCTAATCGGCGTTTGCCTACGCTTGCTCTACTACACTCCAGGAAGATGGAGCTTGGAAGCGAAACTCCTTGGAAAATCCCGTGTGTAACGAAAAAAATTTGACAGTCTCTTCCCGACTATGCCAGTTTTCATCCGTTGCTCGCAAGGGAGCCTCCTCGTCCGCGGAAAGGGTTTAACCCGCCTTTCATCTCACAGATGATAGCCTTCTTTTCAACCTGGTTGGCGGACGACGGGACAGAAATCAGAAAAGGAGGTCTCCATGACCGCATTGCCAGAACGCCCGAATTTGGCGTATCTCAAGAAGAGAGCGAAGCAGCTCTTGGCGAGCTGCCGCGAAGATGATTCGAAATCGATCGAATTTGTACAAAGCAATCTGCCTTTGGATCGCAGGAAAGTATCCAAAATTGAAGGACTGCAACTAGCAGACGTCCAACACGCCATCGCCAGAGACTACGAATGCCAATCTTGGCCCAAACTAACTCGACAGGTTCAGCTAATAGCCTCTCAAGAACCGTTGCCTAAGGAAAGAGAGCATCGTATTGAAAAGCTTTACTTTCTCATTCGCGAAGAACGCTGGCTCGAAATAGAGCATTACCTTGAGCAAGATAAATCGCTTATCGATATCCCAGAACCGAATGGCGGGTTCAGACCACTCACCTACGCTATCGACCAACAACGCCTCTCATCAGTCAGAATGCTACTCGAGATGGGAGCTCAAGCCGATCCGCCCAATGTGAAATCGAGCCATACTCCGCTGAGCTGGGCTATCACCACAGGATACA
Source organism: Opitutaceae bacterium (assembly GCA_028281165.1). GTDB lineage: Bacteria > Verrucomicrobiota > Verrucomicrobiia > Opitutales > Opitutaceae > JANQRT01. The sequence goes on from JANQKI010000153.1 coordinate 33,191, forward strand.
CGAAAGCAGCCCGCTTGCTTATTGGAGCCGGGGCTGAGCCAGACCTCTATTGCGCGGCCGGTCTTGGCATGCTCGATCCGGTAAAGGAATTCTTCAACGAAAAGGGAGAACTCATTTCGGGGTCGTGCCGCTTTGGCTCCTCACGCTATGACGATAACGGCAAAATCCTGCCCAAGCCACCGGAGCAAGTCGAAGACTGTATCTCCGATGCTCTCTACATGGCTTCCCGCAATGGACATCTGGATACAGCCAGATTTCTTCTCCAACAAGGAGCCGATCCGAATTTCCGAGCCTACATGGGAGGAACAGCTCTCCATTGGGCCTATGGCGAGGGATCGAGAGAACTCATTGAGCTACTCGTTGCGAATGGAGCTGATCCATTAAAGAGGGACAAGGTCTACCGGCTTCCGCCAAGCGAATTTGGAATTCGGCGATCTATCGAATGGAACATTCCTAGCCTCCTTAAAAATATTCGAGAAGGCTTTCCTGAGCTTTTCCAAAATTCAGCAGCTCTTTCGAAATGGAGAGAGCTCGCCGGAAAACAGGAAAAAGCGAATGAGCTTTTAAAATTTCTGGATGATAAACATACAAAAATATATTCTTAAAATGAATACAGAAATCGAAACACAATTTTGCGATGCCATAACGTCAGGCGATACACCGACAACGCTGAGCCTTCTTGAGGAAAATCCCGCCCTAGCGAATACTAAAGGTTCCGTTCATCCGGACCACCGAGAATGGATGGCGAAAAACAAAGCGGAAAAAGGTTGGACCGCGCTTCACTTGGCAGCCCATTACGGTCAGCTGGAAATAGCGAAGGCTCTGATTGCCAAAGGAGCGAAAATCAATACCATCGCTGATAATGCCATTTCGAATACGCCACTGCACGCAGCCGTAGCCGGCGGTAAGGCCGAAATCATAGCCCTGTTGATTGAAGCTGGAGCTGATACGGAACTAACCGATCGAAACAGTTTTAAACCCATCGATCTAGCGAAACAAAGCCAAAATCAAAAACTGATAGAACTCTTCTAAACGAAGTGTAGCAATGGCCGTGAGGCCATTGCAGACTTCTCTAGGTAGGCCACATTGGAAGTCTCTAAATACACATTGCGGCACTCAAGAGACCTCAGCATCCAGATCTTTGAGGATCGCTCTCAGGTCTTGTACTCTATGTGAATAGCGCTTACTCAAAAGGTAAAGACATACGAAGAGAATAATAAGAAAGCAAAGATCTATGCCGAAGGCGATTGAAAGAATGGGCCAATGCTTCTGTTTGTAGATGAGGATATCAGGCGAAACCAATACTCCGACTATGAAAATGGCGTAGATCCCAAAATAGGCAATCGGAGCAGCTCGCAGCATGAAGACGCGGTTTCTGAGCTGGATAAGCAAAACCATGACGTATCCCCTTAGACCTCTTTGAAAATCCTTTGCTATCATTCTCTGTTGAATGTAGTTGATGATGGGGTACAGCCCTAAAATTCCGATGTAGAGTGGAGCCAGAAGAAAGAAACTCGGAGGGATGAGGTCTATTTCCTTCATCTTCGAAATGCCCTTTGTAGAAACCATATAGCCCAAGAAGCCAATCCACAGAAAGGCCAGCAAAGCGATCGAGCCAGAAACTGTGGCAAGCCTTAGTTCGCTCCGATTCATCGATTGATACCGAGCTTTTATAATCGAACATTGTGTCTCCTTATCGAGAGAAAGACTATCCGGCTGCTTGTCCCATGCTTCTTTGATGTCTTCGAATTCCATGAGTGTCTCCTTTCATGAATTTTGTCATTTTTTTCTTAATACGATTTAGGCGAACCCCAACATTGCTTTCGGATATTTCGATTATCTCGGAAATCTCGCGATAGCTTAGGCCATCCAATGCCAGCAAAACGATTGCCCGCTCCGCTTTAGTAAGTCGACGAATCGCTTCGTAAAGCAACTCCAGTCTTTCAGCATCAACCCGATCTGGAATGCTTTGGTCGGCAATGTCTTTACCGAGAACGTGGATGATTTCACTTCTTCGCGTTTCCTTTCGCTTCCAAACCAAGGCTCGATTGATAGCGACTCGATAAATCCAAGTAGAATCGCTGCATTGCTGGCTAAACGAAGGAATGGACTTCCATAGCTGCAGCAGGATCTCCTGAAAAAGGTCGTCGAAATCTTCTGGAATTGACGCGAAGGAACGCGTCACCTTCACAAGAATGCCTCTGTAGTCTTCGAGCCATTTTTGAAAACGCAGCTCCTGCTCCTCAGTGTCCATGCGCAACAGTTAGAATGAAGCCGGACGAATTTCTTACAACGAATTTTCGGCAACAGCAGAAGGAGGCAGTGAGGTCTTTATGAGAGAGAAGAAACGAAGGAATGACTAGCTTTTCAGAAAGTCGACTAAATTTAGACTCTCGGTGAGGCTAAAAAGGATTGCCACCAATTGATCGCCGTCTTCTCGGAAGTAAAATGCACACCCTCGATGTCCAAGGCCTTAGCAGCTTGCGCGTTTTCGAGTTTATCGTCGAGGAAAACCGCGCGCCCAGCAGAAACACCATGTTGTTTTAACACGTATTCGAAAATGCGTGACTCGGGTTTCCTCATACCCACTTTATTCGAAACATAGACTGCATCGAAGCTCTTCACTAGATCCGGGTAATGACTCTGCCAGTGGGCAACATGAACTTCATTCGTGTTGGACAAGGCGACAACCTCTAGTCCAGAGCGTTTCATATCGAGGATGCAATCGAATGTCGCCTGTATAAGTTGCCCGAAGATCGAAGTCCAGCCATGTATCCAGTCATCGAATTCGATTTGAGCATTGAGAACATCGCAGAAGTGTCTCCAGTACTCATCGGTCGAAATCTCGCCGCGCTCCCAGCGATGGAAAACGTCATCACCCATGTACTCCGCGAAGGCCGTCCCTGTTTCCAGGTTCGAGCGTTCTTCCCAAATTCGGAAGCATTCTTCAAAGAGGGTCTCGAAGCAAACGTTTCCCAAATCGAAAATGGCTAGTTCCAGATTATTCTTTCGAATTGTAATCATTCTTTGACTACGGCAAAAACTCCATTGAAAGTTGCCCCTAATTGGTCGGAAAAGTACACGTCCGACTCGATGGTCACTCGGCCGCGTCGCATGCGATCGAGCATTTCCTTGAACCGCTCCCAATTCTCTTCGCTAAGAAAACGACTTGTAGCCACAAAGTCGGATGTGACGGGAAGGCGAAACTTGGTGTCCTGCTTGTTGATAACGATCACGCCATCGATCCCCTCTTCATCCATTCTGCATTTCAAGAGCGACCAAGCCGAAGCCAAACACAACGAGACGATACTTCCTCCAAACGCGAAATCCTTTTTGCTCTTGTTGGCCTCAAAGCCAGCCTTGATGGTGGTCTGTCTCGAGCTGTATTCCAAAACGGAAAAATCCATCGACTGGGTAATCGGTATAAAGTCTAGCAAGTATTTCTCGTAACGCTCTTCCTTCGTATTCATTTTCTGGCCATGCGAACACCTAAGGCTGGCGGAAACTCTGAGAAATCCTCAGTCCAGCCAAGCTTAATTTTTCGCGGCAGCTCGGAATGCGGTTCGAAACAAGGTTCTTCCAGAGCATCGACAACCAGACCGACGGCAAAAAAAGTCCCCAGCAATTCGCTCAACGAGCGATGAAAATACGGATGAGCTTGCGGAGCCTTACGCGAGCAAACGCCCAATTCGGTAACGGAGGTTTTGTAACGCGAAAGTTTAATGCTGTTGGTCGTGATCAGTTCTCCATCCCTATCCTCCAGTTCCGAGAGATGAACTGTCGAGGGGTTGTTAAAGCAAGGGTGGATAATCGTGAAGGCAAAACAACCGGCATCGGTCAATAGATCAGGCAAGGCCTGGGCCAAAGGCCTGATGTCAGACATATCAAACAGCGCCATGCTGCTCAGTACGATATCGTATTCATTTTTTCCTTGCGCCAAAAGGGCATCCAAATCAGTTGCGTCCAAAACGCTATATTCGATCCCCGCCCCGCCTCGCTCTTCAGCTAGGCTGATAAGCGCTTCGGAAAAGTCCGTCGCCCTGACTTTGGCTCCTGCCTTGGCTAGCTTGCGAGAAATGACCCCATTGCCGCAACCGAATTCCAGAACGCGCTTGCCTTCCAAATCGGGAATCATCCGCTGGAAGGCCGGCCAAACTAGTGAAAGCGTGAAGGCGTTGCCTTCATCCTGCATGATCTCGTCCCAAAACGAGGCGTTCGCCTCCCAAGCCTCCTTGGCTTTCGCGTGCTCCTCCAAAGCCTTTCCCTGCGACATGCGAGCAACAGTGGAAAAGCAGTTTGCGATCGCAACAATTAATTACAGAGCAATTGAGACGCTTCAATTCGTCGGATCAATAGGAATCGCTAGACGTATAATACCTTCTTTTTGGAAGTCTTTATTATAAATCTCCATGTCGAATCCCTCACGCGACTCATAATCTGAACAAGGCAGCCATTCGCTGTATATGTAATTCTGGGCTTCAGTGAGAGCCTCGGTCGATCCTTTGAAATCGAATATCGCATACAGACCGCTTTCGACTTCGACATTCGAACAGCCTTCCGGCGTTTCCGCAAAATCACTGACGGGAACCGCGGCAACATAGCAGGCCTCTGTTACGGTATCCGCCTCAAGCGTTGGAGCATAGAGGCCATACGCGTCTGGAAGGACATTTTGGATACGCTTGAAGTCTTTCCAAAATCTGTCCCAAAGATTAGCGATGGGCAGTTCTTCATTCATAAGCTCGTCAGAGCCGATTTTCATTCCAACGAATTTCATTGATTCCAGTGTTTCAATTTTTGGCGTCATTTTGAGATTTCCTCCGATTTTCAAGTTTAGGGTTGTCGGCGACAAAGAGAGCCTGGGGTACGAAACCCTATTGCGAATCTCTCGATATCGACTTGGTGGAACGCCAAACAAGGATTTGAATACACGCGTATAGACTTCATGCGATTCGAACTGGTATTCGAAAGCCACATCAACCACTCTCCACGAATCTCGACTAAGCTCTAGCAGGGATTCTTGAACCCTTCGCTTGCGAATATAAGCTCCCAATGATTGCCCGGTCGTCACCGAAAACATCCGTTGAAAATGCCAAAATGACATGCCGACATGACTGGCAACCTCGGCAATGCTCAAAGGGTTTTTAAGATTCGATTCGATATAGTTTATCGCTTTGCTCGCTTTAGCTACGGTATCCATTTTATCTGGCTGACTCACCTTACCTGAAATCGAAACGAGCTTCTTGACGATCCGTGCGAAAATTCGGGCATTAGAACCTTAAAAATGCAGGAGCGGCTTTACGCCGCAATATATTGAGGTCTTCTCAATCGCTACGACAAAGTAGAATTAACAGAAAGAGAAAAGCGTATCGAAATACTCGTTACCATATTCGCAAAACTTTCCGGCGGCCACCATGGATCGGATATGCTCAGGCGTTGCCCAGGAAACTTCGGATACCTCTTCCTCCTGTAATCTAATCTCACTCTGGGCTATCTCCCGCTCCAAGAGCCAAGCGGATACGAGTGAATTCCGTTTCTTCCTAGCAAAAAACTGCCTGAGTTCTTTTGGCTCAGCCTCTATCCCCAGTTCTTCCCCCAACTCCCTTGCCGCGCCCTCTTTGCTACTCTCGCCTGCAATTACAGAACCTCCAGTCGCGGCCCACATTCCTGGATGAATCGTCAAGCTCTGAGATCGTTTTTGAATCAGGTAATTCCCATCCGGTCGCCGCACCCAGACATGAATGACCAAGTGATACTCTCCCATCTTCAATGAATCGCCTCGATAGGCCGTTTTGCCCAGAGATTTTCCATTAGCATCATACAAATCCCAAACTTCCCTTCCCGACTCCCTCATTTATTCAAACCTCACATGAGCCTCTCCTTAAGCCAAGCGATAAACTTCCGCGTCGCGATTCCTCGATGGCTCAGTTCGGCTTTTTCCTCCTGACTCATCTCCGCTGTCGTCCGCTCATGTCCTAGAGGAACGAATACGGGATCATAACCAAAACCATTCTCTCCGCGAGGCTTCCGGATTATGTTTCCATGACACTCGCCAACAAAAACCGTCTCCTCTCCCGAAGCGTCAACTGAAGCCAGATGGCAGGCAAAATAACCCGCTCGGTCTAGATCCTGAACACTGTCTAGTTCATCCAGGAGCTTATATAAATTATCGAGATCGCTTGCATTCTCCCCTGCATAACGGGCCGAATAAACGCCTGGAGCGTGATCTAGGGCAACCGCGCAAATGCCACTATCGTCGGCTAATGCCAAACCATCAGCGGGTAGCAAGGCCGCCAGAGCCCGAGCTTTCTTCAAAGCATTTCCTGTAAACGAATCTTGATCTTCCACCACTTCAGGCATCCCGCCTAAAGCTTCCGCGGTGTGGACCTCGATATCCAGTCCCGCTTCCGCCAGCAGGGCATGAAGCTCTTGAATCTTATGTGGATTGCTAGTGGCTAAATACAGTCTCATCGACGTCCATGCGTGGCGGATACGTGATATGCCCACGCATCAACTGATCTCCTTTGAAAACTTCATGCCGTACGCCTTCCAAGCGAATGGCTTGAGAAAGCTTTTCGATACGAAGGCCACGATAAACAGGCTTTGCCTTATCATCGCAGAGCATGATGGGCGCTCTGTAGTTGAAATGGTAGTCTAACTCTCGCGTGTGCAGCAGCTCGCTCACCAACTGACTGCCACCTTCGAAATACACGCCATTAATCCCGACATCGTAGCAACGCTTGCGGAGCTCTGGGAAGGGAACCCGCATGTTCACCGCCTTCATTATCCAGACATTCACACCTTCCGTCTCAAGGCGACGAATGTAGCCGGTACCAGCCGCATCAGTCGTTACAACAATGGTATTATCACGAAAGTCATCCGTGTAAAGCGATGGAAGGTAGCGATCCATGGCTGACCTAAGCAGCCCATCAATCACAAAACGCACGCCGCACCATTCCTCTTCGCCGTCGATACGGCTAGTCAGACGCGGATCATCTTCTATAGCAGTTCCCGCCCCAACACCAATGGCCGGGAATAAGCGCCGCCAACGCATCACGTTCTGACGAGCCTCCTCGCCAGTTATCCATTTGGAATCGCCACTACGACAGGCGATTTTGCCATCTAAAGTCGTGGCTGACTTAGCGGCGAAAAGCGGGGCCTGCTTGTTCACCCAGTAATTGAAGAGCAGATTGAGATCCTCGCACTCGTCAATTAGAACGCGCCGCTCGACCTGAACTCCAGCTTCCTTTAAAGCATCGGAGCCCTTATTCGCTTGCTCCTCAACCGGATCGCTCGCCCCGATGAAGACATTTTTGATACCAGACTCGACGATCGAGCTAATGCCCGATTCCATCCGGTTGGAGGAAGGTCCAGGTTCCAAAGTAAGAAAAAGGTGGGCATTGCGCTTTGGCTTTCGACCGAGGTTTTCCAGGATTTGTATCTCGGGAGCAGGAGCTCCGGGCTGAACAACGCCAGAAGAAGCCACGACCTCTTTCCCTTCGACCAGTGCCCCTCCAATCATAGGCTGCGGATGCGTCTTCCCCCAGCCCTTCTTCGCCTCGTCAATAGCGACGCGCATGTAACTCTCTTTTTCCTCAGGAGTCATTGCTTCATTCTTAACCTCTTCAAATAGAATGATTTTCGTCGGATCTTCAATCAGAACCTGCGAATATCCACGGACCTTGGGTCAGACTAGGGCCCACTAACAAATGGATTGGTCGCCTTTTCATGTCCCACTGTAGTGGCCGGTCCATGACCTGGAAATACCTTGGTTTCGTCACTCAGCGTATAGATCTTCTCTTTGATAGAGCGTTCCAACGTCGAAAAATCCCCGCCAGGAAGATCCGTTCGACCAATGCTTCCGGCAAAAAGCGCATCGCCGACGAAAGCCGCCCCGAGATTCGGGAAATAGAAAAGCACATTGCCGGGACAGTGGCCAGGAACATGGCGGACTTCAATTGTTTGGCCCATCAATTCCAGCTCAGTTCCGTCTTCCACCACATGATCGAGTTTCATCGGATCCAATACCATGTCCGGCGGATACAAGTACGGCCTCATGATTTCCGGATTTTCGAAGAAATGACGATCCGCCTCGTGTCCATAGATTTCTATCCCCATTTTCTGAATACGAGCGCCATCGCCGATATGGTCGTAGTGTCCATGGGTCAGCAATAAGGCAGAAAGAGAACAATCCTTCTCTTTGAGTTTCGGCTCCACTTGGTCCCAGAGAAAGTGTGGGGCATCGATTAGCAAAGCTTCTCCTCTCTCGGAATCGCAGAGAAGAAACGCATTGGTCTCAATGTAGCCGGCAGGGAAGACGCTTAGGTCGATCATGCCGCCACCTTTCCAAGTTGTTTCACGAGGGCAATTTGAAAATGAACATGGGCAGAGCAAAGTAGCCATGTAGCCATGTTCGTGAGAACATGGACCGATAAAAAAAGTCCCATAAAACCTTCCCGCTTTTTATCTTTAAAAAAGCCCAAAATGGCCCTCAATAGCCCACCTCATGCAAACCCTCAAATTCGCAGTTCTACCCGGTGATGGCATCGGACCGGAAGTAATGGAAGTCGCGCTCGACGTGCTCAAGAAAACCGTCGAAAGCGAAGGGATCAGTCTCGACTACGAGACGGCTGACGTTGGCGGCATTGCCATCGACAATCACGGATCCGCTCTTCCCGAAAGTACGGTGGCGGTTTGCGAAACGGGGGATGCCATCCTTTTTGGCTCGGTTGGAGGACCCAAGTGGGAAAGTCTTCCCCCAGCCGAACAGCCGGAGCGGGCTGCCTTGCTGCCTCTGCGCAAACGCTTCAAGCTGTTCGCTAACTTGCGTCCAGGATTGCTCTACAAGGAACTGACCGACGCCTCGCCACTCAAGACAGAGCGGATTCGCAATGGGATCGATCTCGTTTGCGTGCGCGAACTGACCGGCGGCATCTATTTCGGCCCCAAGGATTCCAAAGAATTGCCCGACGGCGATTTCGAAGCGAGCGACACCATGGTCTACAAGCGGAGCGAAATCGAACGCATTCTGGATGTGGCCATAGCTTCGGCCAAAGCAAGATCGGGAAAGATCTGCTCGGTCGATAAAGCCAATGTGCTCACCACCTCGGTGCTTTGGCGTAAAACCGCGACGGAATACATTGCCGCCAAAGCTCCTGAGATCGAGCTAAGCCACATGTACGTCGATAACGCCGCCATGCAAATGGCTCGCGATCCCAACCAATTCGATGTGCTGGTAACCGAAAACATGTTCGGCGACATCCTTTCAGACGAAATGGGCATCGTCTGCGGCAGTCTCGGCATGCTCTCGTCCGCCAGTTTGGGGCTCGACAAAAACCAGCATGGCCATCCCTTCGGCCTCTACGAGCCCAGTGGCGGCACTGCTCCGGATATTGCCGGGCAAGGCATCGCCAATCCCTGCGCCCAGATCCTCAGCGCCGCTCTCATGCTACGCTATAGCTTCGGACTGAACGAGCTGGCTGAGAAAATCGAAAAAGCCGTCAAGCAAGCCGTCATGGACGGAAATAGAACCGGAGACATAGCCTTCGGTAAAGAATCCATCGGCACC
>JANQKI010000155.1 GCA_028281165.1 Opitutaceae bacterium
TCTTGTAGTCGTCATTGCCTCGGCCAACGTATCCAATATGATAATCGCTCGAACGCTTAAGCGGACTTTCGAGCTGACGTTGCGCAATTCATTCGGCGCTTCGCGCAAGCACATTTTCTATCAGGTCGTTCTCGATGCCTTTATCATCGCTCTTTGCGGATCGATTTTCGGTACTATTTTGGCTGGCTGGGCCTCACGGGTCATCTGGACGGAAATCAGCGTTAATCGGGTGCCATACTGGTGGCACATGGAGATCAATTGGCAAGTCTCTCTTTATGTTCTTTGTATTCTATTTTTCGCTACGATCGCTTCGAGTCTTGTGCCAGCCTTGCGAGCGGCTCGCTCCGACACCTATTCGATTCTCAAAGACGACACCCGAACCTCCTCCGGCGTTTTTGCCGGCAAGATAACCGCTTCGTTGGTGACCCTGCAAATCGCTTTGTCCGCCTTGCTGCTCATGGTTGCAATCATTGTATTGAACGTTCAATACAAACTCACCGATCGAGAATATGCGATCGAGCCCAGCTCTATTCTGGCTGCTAATCTGCCCCTTAATTGGGGTGCGGGTTTCACTAGCGACGAGATAGTAGATCGGTTTACCGACAACTATAAAGCGCGCATGGAGAAGCTGCCTGGCGTAGAGAAGGTAGCCTTTGCTTTGGGAGATGGCATATTAAGGACGGGGCTTACCCAGAATTTCAAGATCATCGGCAGGGAGTATGTGGATACTGAAGATCTGCCCACAACTGGCTTTAACGCAGTCAGCCCTGAATACTTTGAATTGATGAATCTCAAACCATTATCGGGACGATTTTTCAATCAACTGGATAATCGAGACAGCCAGCTGGTTTGCGTCGTAAACAAAACCTTTGCCAATTTGTATTTCGAAGGACAAAATCCTCTCGGGCAGCAGGTCCAGATTCAGAAATCGCCTTTTGGTGGCGCTTATTTCGCTTTTCGCGATGTTCCGACCTACACCGTTGTTGGCGTATCCACAGATCCGCGACCTGAGCGTCTTGAATTCGAATCCGTTCGTGATTATGCTTCTATTTTCGTTCCTTACCGTCAACGCCCCTTCAAGTTTGTCGATGTTTTGATAAAAGGTCATGGAGATGTTAGCTATTGGACGCGAAGCTTGAGAACGGAGCTTACCGATATGTACCCGGGTATCGCTCCTACCCAAATTGGCACCTTGCAGGACAGGCTTAATAATAACTTTCGTTTCAATGAGTTTTTCCTCTCCCTCTTCACCGTGTTTGGGGTCTCTTCTTTGTTGATGGCTTCGGTGGGACTCTACGCTGTCATGTCATTTCAATCAAGACAACGGCGACGCGAGAATGGAATTCGCATGGCTTTGGGAGCGACCAAACTAGACGTGATTAGGTCGATTGTAAGGAAAGGCTGGTTACAGCTTATAATCGGACTACCGCTTGGTGTTGGAGTGGGGCATTTCCTATCCTATGCGATAAAGGAGACCATGAACTCGCAGGGAATGTATACGGGCTTCGGACCTCCCATGCTAGCCTTCTTCATTGTTGGCTGTACTGCAGTGGTTGCCATGCTGCTGCCTGCCTTTTTTGCCTCTATGGCGTCGCCAACCAAGGACTTGCGGGTTGATTAGCTTTCAATATTCGGTTCCTCGCCCCAGTTCAATTCATAGGGATCGAATCCCGTTTCGATAGTCGGCTTGACCACGCGAAAATAGGGAGAGACATCGAAATCTCCGGGGGCGAAAAGACTATGGTGCCGAATATGCAAGTACTCTTCGTAGCGGCCCCGCTTCTCGGGGTCTAGCGATTGAGCGTGGGTGATTTCCGGTAAGATGGGGTATTTAACGGAATGATACGCTTGGGCTATTAGAGAGGAGCAAATAGCTCGTGTCGGATCACCGCTGCCAATAGCAAGTAACCGCCGTCGCCAATGGTTGGGCACGGGAGGCTTTTGGATCAAGTAGCGAGCCAGATCGAAAATGTTTTTCAAGTCGTACTGATTGCCCACTCGCGAAACCGCGTAATCGACGAGCTGATCAATCTCCTCGGCGTTCAGTCCTACGGGTCGACAAATTCGAGTATGTTTTTCCTGATACAAACTCAGTGGAGCCAGGCGGACCCCGTCGTTCACGTCGGCTTCAACCAGCGTGTTTGGTTCCTGCTCCGATTTTGAAGCGTCTTCAGGTTGACCGATGAACAAGGCCGCATGCGACCAGGTCGATTGCGTTAGATATTTGATGGCCACGCTGAAACGACTCGTACCGTCAATCAGCAGCACATCTCCCTTTCGCAAGGTCGCCATCAGCTTTTCCGAGGAGCAGGTGGCAACACTGAGAGCGCGTCGGCTCGGTTGGGAGAGGAAACGGGCAAGGGCTCGGCCGATCGGTCGTGTTAGGGGTAGATTCAAGATCGTTACAGAAAAGAAAGCGCGCTTCTGCTTGGCAAGAGGAGAGTTGGCGGGGATCAATCCATCGCTTGCATTGTCCTAAATCCCTGCTTACAACCGAAACTCAGTCAACCATTAGCCCCATTTTTCTGCAATCCCTACCAAGTATGATCACCTTAGCTCGCACCCGTTTCTTTAAACGCATTGCTGTCGTCCTGTTCTCGGCCTTTCTGACCTCTGTCATTCACGCCGGTTCTATCTACAACATCTCGCACATTCCCTATAAGAATGGCGTCAAAGGCAGCGAGATCTCCACTGAAACCAAGGTTGAGGGTAGTAATTTGAAGATGCAGATTCCCGACGATTCCGGTGTAGACCGAAACGAGATGATTTATCGAGGCGGGGAGAAGAAAATGATCATCGTCGATCATCAGCGCCGTACCTACATGGAAATCGATGAGCAGTTCTTTGCCCAGATTTCGGCTCAGCTGAATCAAGCCATGGCTCAAATGGAAGCGGCCATGGCCAATGTCCCGCCCGCTCAACGCCAAATGATGGAGGAAATGATGAAGAAAAACATGCCACAAGGCATGGCAGGTCCTGCGAGCATGCC
>JANQKI010000203.1 GCA_028281165.1 Opitutaceae bacterium
ATACGCTACTACCGCGTTTCCACGTCGATAGAGAGCATTCCTACCGAGGTCTTTTCATGTTGCGGCGTTATGACGAGTCGGAATCGATCCGTCTTCAAACGCTCCGCTGGTTGCACAGTATTATAGGTATCCGGCAGCGTACTGTACTCATCCGTATTGTAAATTTCCATACGCTTCCAATCTCCGTCCTCCAAAGTCTCGACATGCCATGAACCGGGCAACATCACTCCTCTGCCATCGTCGTACCAATACGTTCCGATACTTGCGATTTCCTTTTCTTCGCCAAGATCGACCTCGATCCATTGAGTCTTGCCTAACTGCGGCCAAGACGCCCAACGAGGAACCGATCGGTCGCGAGAGCTTTTCGGCGTCAGATTGCCTCGAAGAGCATCAACGCCAGAACCTGAATGGGAGAACGACGCCTTCACGCCTGCAAATTTATTCATCGTAAAGGCGACCAGATCGTTCCGCGCCAAACTCCTGTCCTTCGGCAGCCAAGTAATCATGGAACCGCGCCCACGGTTACTCCATGCAAAGTAGGGAATCATCGCGATACGAGCCTCTTCCAGACTTCCATCGACCTTCAACTCTCGGGCATCAAGCTCGAGACGCGGCAAGCCTGCAAGAAGCCCCTCCCCGAAACGCTCCATCTCCACGTTGCTCAAACTGCTTTCCGTATCGACGACTAAACGCTGCACAGGACCGCTGTTATCGACGCCTTCCGCTGCAAAAAGCAAGGGACCACGAGTGAAACTGATACGATCTCGGTTGGCCTCAACCTTGTGATAGCTCACGTTCGCCTTCACAGGCATAGGCAAATCCAACTCAGCTAAATCTCCGGGTTTCCACTTGCGATCCACTATCGCAAAACCATTCTCAACATCGGCTCTCACCCTCTTGCCATTGACTCGAAGCGACCAGCCTTTCGAAGGAGACGTATAGGAATACAGTTTGCCTGGAACGAATTGCTCGCCGGTCCAAGTGGGAATACGCAGGTAAAGTTTGAAGCGCTTCGCCTTCTCTGGATCGACCTCGAAACGAATCTTTCCCTCGTAGGGGTATTCAGTTTTCTGTGACAAATTGATCGTCACTCCATCGACTTCCAATTTGGTCGAAGAGGCTGCATACAAAAGACAGTAAACGGAACTTCCCTCTTGAGCATACATATAGGCAGGCACCTGAGGCACAAGCCGGGCCACATTGGCAGGACAGCAAGCAGTGCCGAACCATTTTGAACGCGGACGATGGCCCGGGTACGCTTCCAGAGGATTCGGATAAAAGAAGCTTTCTCCATCTAAACCAAGCCCAGACAAGGCATTGTTGAGCAATGCGACTTCCGCGACATCCACGTATTTAGCATCTCGATACTTGAGAAACATGCGCATATTGAAGAATACATTCCCCACCGCTGCGCAGGTTTCCAGATAGGCGGTGCGGTTGGGCAACACGTAGGCTGGACCAAAGCCTTCCACGCCCGCCACTGCTCCGAGACCGCCACTGATGTGCATCTTGCGGTCAACAATGTCGCGCCAAATGGAATCCAAAGCTTCGCTATAGGTCGAGGTTCCCAGCAAACTATCGACCTCTGCCATGGCGGCATATTGATAGGTGGCGCGGACGGCATGTCCCACCGCTTCCCGCTGCTCCACGACAGGCATGTGCTGTTGACCGTAATTTTTAGGGTGCCTCTTGCCATCCGGTACGAAAGTAACGCCTCTTATCTCGAGAAAGCGCTTCGACATATTGAGATACAACTCATTCGAAGTATGCAAATAGAGCTTCACCAATCCGATCTCGATGCCTTGATGCCCGGGAGCCTGCATCACCGGCTTTCCATCGTTGTAGTTCGGATCTCCTTCGAAAAAGACGCGATTTACATGCTTCGCATTTTTCTCGGCAACTTCGAGCAGGGCGGTCTTCCCCGTAGCTTGAGCATAAGCAACAGCGGCCTCGTACAAGTGACCCATATTGTACAGCTCGTGACTGTGTATCACATGAGAGTAAGGTCTGGCTCCCATTCGCGCGACTTCGGGATTGCCCACGATGTGGTTCATGTACAAGTATCCATCTTCCTGTTGCGCTCGGGATATGATCGCTATGATGCGATCCAGCTCGGCTTCGATCTCCGGATTAGGGTCCGCTTTCAGCATCAAGGCGGCTCCTTCCATCACTTTATAAAGGTCGGAATCGTTAAAACGGTGCACCGAAGGCTTTGGCGTCGTGCCGCCGCTTTCCAGCCACTCCGCGGTAAGCCTCAAGCGATTCACTGCCACCTGGGTTTCCTTCATCGCGTGAGGCAGCGTCTTCTGCTGGAGCAAAGTCGATTTATTCGACCATACGGCATCCGACATTTCGACTTGGTAAAACGGGACCAATCGGATCGGCTCCTCTTCCGCGGCAAGGCAAGCGAAGGGCAATAGGGCCATCGTGCCGAAGATGGTTATCTTAGAAAATTTCCTAATCATGCTAGTTTCTTTCCGAGCAAAATAAGCTAGATAGATGAATACGATTTAATGTTCTATCGTTTTAGCGCATTTATGCGGATCAAAGTATCATCGAATGCAAAACGCCTCGCATAGGATGCGTTTCTCCATGGTAGATAGTATATCAAACCGATCTTGGCGGGAACGGTAGATCTACCCTAAGAATCAGCATAATTCGTCGTTTAGGGATCAATCAATACTTCTATCTCCGTAGGTAAATTTATGATACAAGTACGTAATTTCCTCATCGACTAACCTACGTCGGGAGAAATCAACACCCAAGAAACGGCCGCATTCAATCTGCTAACGATTTATGCAGAAGTTCGAGCAATCGCTTCGAATATCTCCAATACCGGTGTGAGATAATCAACGCTACAAACCGATTATAAATGCAAATTTGCACCTTTGCATATCTTACAACTATCCACTTCTACCCTAGTTCGAAACCAGTTTGCAGATTCCGGCTTCCAGCCCATCGCAAACCAAAACGAACGACACCTTTCCCATTCACTGCAGCTCCATCAGAGCCTTCGCCTTGATGCTTGATTGAGCGTGGCTCACGTCGCCCCCTCCCAAGAGGCAATAACTATTAACCAAACGAAGTTAAACTACAATGACGTCGAACGGAATAAAACTAAACCTACGTTCGCCAAACTGGCGTCCCGTGGATCTCCTCAAATCCACCCCAATCATCGTGCTTCTGTCGCTCACCAGTCTTTTCGCCCAAACAGATTTGGAAGAAGTAGAAGAAGAGGTCTTCACCCTCTCACCCTTCGAGGTAAAGGCTGACGACGGATACACAGCCACGCACATGCTGCAGGGCGGAAGAGGTCGCGTCGATCTCGCCGACGTCGCCGTACCGATCGAAGTATTCACCTTGGAGCTGATGGAAGACCTCGCGGTTTCCACCGCTGAAGAGGCGTTCCTCTTCTCGACCAACACGAGTACCTATTACGAAATGGGCGACTACAACAACAACCAGCTAAACGGCGGCACTGAGCGTCCTGATGGAACCATTACATCGCGCGGCCTAGGAGCCATTAATCGCACGCGAAATTTCTTCGAGACGAACTTCGCCTTCGACACCTACAACATGGAACGCCTCACCCTCGTCTCCGGGGCCAATGCGGTCATGTTCGGCTTGGGAGCTCCCGCTGGCACTTCGGACTCTCAGACCGCGCGAGCCCTGACCAATAAGGATCGAGGGAAATTCCAAGCGCGCTTCGACAACTACGGCAGCCAGCGCTTCGTTCTCGACTACAACAAGGTTCTTCTGGAGGACAAACTCGCTCTTCGTTTCGCAGGCGTTAAAGAGGACAAGGAATATTTCCTCCGCCCGGGTTTCGACGATCAGGAGCGAAAGTACCTTTCCGTCACGTTCAAAGCCTCGGAAAAAACGACTCTTCGCGCCACCCGCGAATGGATCGACCGGGAAATCAGTCGCGCGCCCACCATCATGCCTCGCGACGAAGGCTGGCTCGAGTGGTACGAGGGCTACTTGGCGGGCGATCCGATCGAATACGCCAATACCGCATCGGGGCCGCAACCGCCCGTGCCTCAGCGTACCTTGGGAAACAACACGGTAGCTAACTACCTTCGAAAAAGCGCTACCTCCACGAAATTGTATACCTTTGGCTTTGTTCCCGACGATCGTATTGGAGTATTCGATTACAATCGCACGGTGACGCCACGCGTCACGCCGCGAGCCTTCTCGAAATCGCTCCTTGTTCCGGAATTCATTCCTTGGGATACTCACATGGCTGGAACGAATCGAGTTAACATTCAAAAAGGCGCCATCACCAGCTTTTTCCTCGAGCAGGAATTTACCGATAACACTTACCTAGAAATCGCTTTCAACAGGGAGACCTTCGACCAGCGTCAGTCGGGCATCACCTCGAACGACTACGACATCTCGGTCGATGTCAACAAGTACCTCCCCGACGGCGTGACGCCCAATCCGACGTATGGCCAGCCCTTCATCGAAGACGTGATTGGCGGATCAGGAAACTTCTTCGTTCTCGAACAGGAAGAGATACGCGCCACGCTCGCGCACCAATTGGACTTTACGCGGCGAGACGATTGGCTCCGCCATTTCGGCGACCACAAGTTCGCCGCCTTCGCTTCGGAAAACTCCAGCGTGAGCAAGCAAGCCAGCGGCATCCGCAACTTCATCATCGGAGATGACGTATCCTTTCTACAGGCGATACATAACCCCAACAACAGAGGTCGCGTGGTCCTCGGCAACCCGGGCAGCAACTTCAGAGAATTAAACTACCGCTACTACCTGCCGCCAATCGGCCTGCCGAACGATCCTATGCTCTCGGATCCTGAAGACTTGGCCATCTCGACGCACCCGGCGGTGGCAGGAGATCCCTTCGGAATCACCACCTACACCTTCGAAACCGGAGAAACGTTCCAGACATCGATTTGGGCGAATCCGGTCGGCCTATTGACGGGGGGCGGCAACTACGACTTCGAAATGAAGCAGTCGCACGCCTACAGCTCGACCAGCTCCTTCCTCAACAACCGCTTGGTCGTCAACATGGGCTACCGTCATGATACGGTGAAAGGATCGCGCGTCGCCCGCAGGGATGTTCGTTCGCTTGCCGAGCTCGTGCAAACGGAAGAACGTGTCATTCCTCGCTACCGTCCACTTTGGGAGGACGATCCTCAGGCCGTTAACCGTCAACTCAACGCAACACGGCCTATCTCCCCCGATATCCGCGAATGGTATTTCGAACCTGAATACGGAGAAGGGCTCAGTGACAACCGCTTCAACTACGGTTTCGTGCTCCGTCCGTTTCCGGGCGACCTAAGTGACGTCATCACCCTCGGCTACTCATATAGCGAAAACGCCCCTCAAGCAACCGCGCTCAGCACACGTGACGTATTCGGCGAGTTCGTCGAATCGCCATCAGGCGAATCGGACGACTTCAGCGTTCGGCTCTCGCTTCTTCAGAATAGGCTGACGGTAAAGGCCGGCTACTTCAAAGCATCTATCGCAGATTCCTTTGGCCCCAATCACTTCCCCACCATGCGGGCTCTCTACGTTTTCGAGAACGATATCGCCATTCTCGATCCAAGCCTAGTGCCGCAGCTTAACGAGTTCTTCTTGGAACCAGGCGGCAATGGCGACCAATTCCGCGTACCGATGGACAAGACCACTAGCGGTCTTTCCTTCAACGTCGTGTTCAATCCCAACGAAAATTGGCGTTTCACTTTCAGCGCCGGCAAGAATGAAACCGATTGGGACAAGGCGAAAGCGCAGGGCTTTTTCGACTACATCGACAATCTCGCAAGTAACGTCTTGCCTGGCGTTACCGGACCTGACGCCGACGGAAATACCGTTACGGGCTGGCAGAATGTCGTATTTGAAAATCAAAGCGTGCAGGACGCCTATCTCGAGCTCGTCGATGCGCCTCGCCAAATCTTCGAGGAAAAAATAGGCCCCTTGGGAGATAACGCGCAAACCTGGCGAGCTAACCTTGTCGCGAAGTACCAGTTCAGAGAAGGCATGATGAAAGGGACCAGTATTGGCACCACGGCTCGATACCGCGGTCCAAGCATGATCGGCTTCGGCGAACAAATTATCGATGGAACCGCCGTACCGGACTTCAGCATCGAACACAAATCTGACTCCACCTACAAATTCGGCCTGTTCGGCACCCACAATTTCAAGCTTTGGGAGCAAAACGTCACCGCTCAGCTAAATGTGGATAACATCTTCAACTCGGATCGCGTCGTCCTTACTCGAGCCTACGCGGACGGCTCGCCCCGGCTCTACGCTCGTCAGCCAGGACGCGAATACAGGCTGACCCTAACCACGAACTTCTAGAAATCGAAGACTTTATTCTGGCGGTCAGCGCAAGCTGGCCGCTTTTTTATTGCTGTAGCAAATTTTTAACTACACACCTTAACAGAACTGGTTCACGCAGCGATCCGCATAATAAACCCGCTCCTACATGTATATCGACCTAACTAGATCACCACAATGAAAGGTCTATCGGCCACCATTCGTCTCGCAGTCCTCTGCCTAATCGCCACAGCCACCACCGCTTGCTCCGCTAGCTCCAGCGCCATGCAGCCGCCTGAGGTGAGCTTGCCCGCTCTGAGACCAAACATCATCCTCATCATGGTCGACGATATGGGCTTCTCCGATATTGGCAGCTACGGTGGCGAGATCGATACGCCGAACATCGACACGCTAGCGGCTGAGGGCCTGCGGTTTTCTCGTTTCTACAACAGTTCGCGTTGCTGCCCCACCCGAGCCTCGCTACTCACCGGGCTTCATTCCCATTTGACGGGCATCGGTTCTATGACTCACGCCCCTCGCAGCAAAGGCGGCGACTTCGGCCCTGACTACCCCGGCTATCGTGGCTACCTGAATCGCGAATGCGTCACCATTGCCGAGGTTCTCAAGCCTGCCGGCTATGCGACGCTCATGACAGGGAAGTGGCATCTTGGATACAACGATAAGAGCTACTGGCCCCTTCAGCGAGGCTTCGAAAAATATTACGGCTGCATCTCAGGCGCCACCCGCTTCTTCCACCCCACCGGCACTCGCAATATGGTATCCGGAAATGAGGTGGACACCGAAATGAAAAGCACCACCGACCGACCCTTCTACACGACAGACGCTTTTACTGATCACGCCATCCGTTTCATCGAAGAAGAAAACGCTAGCGACGACCGACCCTTCTTTCTCTACCTCGCCTATACCGCTCCCCACTGGCCCCATCAGGCTCACGAAGAAGACATCGCCAAGTATCGCGGCAAATACATGAAAGGCTGGGACCAGATCCGCCAAGAACGCTATCAACGCCAGATCGACTCCGGCCTCATCGATCCCAAATGGAAACTCTCGCCTCGCGACAAACGCGTTCCCGCGTGGAGCTCGCTCGACGAGGATCTCAAAGACGAACTCGACATGCGCATGGCCGTCTACGCCGCCATGGTCGATCGTGTCGATCAAAACATAGGTAAACTTTTGGATACGCTCGAC
>JANQKI010000226.1 GCA_028281165.1 Opitutaceae bacterium
GCCTTGATGCGTTGCGTTTCGCTTGCTTGCTGCCGATGCTGGTCGACGGCTTCTCTCTGATTCTCGAAGTCAGCCAAGGCATAGCCGAACTTTGCAGCCTCGACGGCGTCTATCTCGACGTTCGCGTCGAGCGCCAAGGCCATAATCCTTTTCTCGAGCGACGATGTTGTTCCGGTCAGATTGGTTTGAGCGAATTGATAAAAATCATCCGCATCTTTGCTGATCTGGAAGTCGCTAAAAGAGTCGTTCGAGACAAATATGGGAGCCGACATGGAAACAGTGCCATATTCGTCAATATCGCTTTTTATCTGATCCATAGCCTCGCCAAGGAGTTCCAACTTGGGGGGTGGGTTGCATTTAGAGTCGAGTTGACACACATTTTTGCATCCATGTAAAAGGAATGCGGATACGCTAAAAATTATGAAAATTCTCATTGGAGAGATGGTGATTGCTCTATATTAAAGTGGAAATGGCTGAGTATACTAGATTATCTTAACGCTGAGAAAATCGTGTATTCTAGGGAGATTTATCGTTTGCGAATAGCTCTGAGACTTCGAGCTGCCTTTGTATATGGCCACAGGCTCGCATGACATCTAGTCTTATATAATTTTTCTCTGTATTTTGCACGTTGTCCTTTTCGTCGTCTCCATCATGAATTGATATTCCGCTTGCCCGTAGCCACTTGACC
The DNA here is from genome assembly GCA_028281165.1 of Opitutaceae bacterium. Taxonomy (GTDB): domain Bacteria; phylum Verrucomicrobiota; class Verrucomicrobiia; order Opitutales; family Opitutaceae; genus JANQRT01. Next base: position 689 of record JANQKI010000226.1, read on the forward strand.
AATTCGGAAACGCCTGGAAGATTGCCACATGCCCGGCGATAGAATTCCTGCAGGAGCAGGATCGCTCCGCAGACGACAGGCGCCGCCTGACTCGTTCCGTGTTGCGTCGACTCACCGTGCTCCCCATTGATTCCCGAGGACGTGACTGGGGCGCCAGGGGCGAAGATATCCGTGCGGCAAAACTCGCTTGTCGTCGGATGAAGCCGCTGAGAGAAAGGAGTAATGCGGTCTGGAGCTGTGCTGAAAGCGACAGCCCCGCTTAAGTAGGAGAACGCTCCCTCGACGTTATCATATACCGCCCCAACGCTGACGCACTCTCGAGTAATCGCAGGATAGGCCATGCCTTCTTCGCTTTCGTGAGTATAGAAATCATTTCCAGCCGCTATGACGACTGCCACATCAAGCGAATTAAGCGTCCCTATTTTCTTTTTTATTTCGTCGTCGCCCAAGATCGCGTCGTCTTGAAAGTTTTGCGATCCGCCAAGGGACATGCAAACAACACTAATATTATGCGGCACTCTGTTTTTGAGGATCCATTCTAATCCGTTATTTATCCACTCGAATGGACCTTCTCCGCTGTTATCTAAGATTTTTACGGCAATAATATTCGCTCTAGGAGCGATTCCTATATGATCTTTATTTGCCGCGATAATGCCGGCAACGTTTGTCCCGTGTCCGTGCTTGTCGTCAGCATTCTTCTTATCGCCTCCATTGTCATTGGTGAAATTGACCTGAGCGACGATGCGGTCTTTGAAATCGACATGTTTGGCGTTGATCCCGGTATCCATGACGGCAACACAGTGATCCGCTCCGGAGAGATTATAGCGAGCTCTCGCCTCGCTCGCTCTGACGAGGACGTCTACTTCAACTGCTCGAATACCAATTCCAAATCGCGGCCGGGCACGTTGAACCGGCCTGTCAACAGGCTTAATTTCTTTGTTTAGCATGACTCAATATTAATGCGTTTATTGTATAATGTTCATACAATGCATCCGCATTCGAACTCGAATCCCGACATGGAGTCTGAAAACTTCTAGCGACGCCTGATCGAATTCACTGACCGGTGAAGGGATTTGGAGATGCCTGACGGGCGAATCGAGGTCGAGAAAACGTGAGGGCAATTTTGGATACGAGACGCGCTGGGCACGTCAACACCTCTTGGCGAACCGATAGAATCGAAACTTTTCGTTTAGCGATGTCGGAATCCAGCATGATTTGTGGATTCGTGTTGCATGATATTAATTTCCCAAACGGCGGAAGCCAACTTCAAGACCAAAGGTTGATGGGACGAAAGCCGTCATTGCATAACACAACTCCCGTTGGAGAGCAGCCTGGAGGGCAAGGGGCTATCCTCTTGATCATGTTCTTGAGGAGGGAAGCTGTAATCACGGCTGATGCCAATTTAAAGCTGAATTTAGTGGTTTCATACGGTTCTTTTCTAGCAATTATCATGCAAGGAAAACCATTCTGTATTTTCTTTGCGAAAGGGTATTCAAGCTGCATTTTAGTGCGCTCTATGGCCACTTCAACTAACTATACCCTGATCTCTTCATGTTTGCTGGCGAGCCGGCAAACAGCATTCAGTCGCATCTCTGCGGCTTTGCTCCTTTACGGAATCGCATTCTTGCCGACTTCCAACACTCTCGCGAACGACATTTATGAGCTCGTTCCATTCGTGGTAAATGCCGATTCGAGGATTCAAGATAAGCACGATGTCTCATCAAGCTTCTCTGTCTTCGATGGCGAGTCCATTGATCTTCACCGATTGGGGAGCGTGGAGAGTCTTGCTTTTGCGGAACCCAGCCTCGAGTTCGGATCCGCCTTTAACGGAAATGGAAGTTTGAATACGATGCGAGGCGTGGGAGTCGATAGCGCTCTGGTCGCCGTCGATCCGAGCGTCTCCACGTATTCGGACAATGTATACCGACCTGGTGCAGTGACTGGCCTGCTGGCTATGTTCGATATTGATCACACTCAGGTTATTAAGGGCCCGGATGGCGTCGTCGATGGACGCAACGCGATAGGAGGGTCTATAAAATTCTTCACGAATAAGCCTAATCTAGAACGGCAGGGGCTTAGCGGGTTTATTGGTGCTGGCATCGGTTCGTATAATCATTTCCTAGTAAAGGGAGCTTTGAATATCGCATGGCCGGAAAAAAAAGCGGGACTTCGCTTTTCCGGAATACGTTCGGAACGCGATGGATTTACAGCTAATCATACACCGGGAGCTGCTGATTTGGATGACGACAATGATTGGATGGGAAGGGCTCAATTACTCCTAACGCCATCGGATGACGCTAGCTTACGGATCATTTACGATCGCTGGAGGCAAGACGACAAGGGTTTTGCCAAGGTTGCGATCGGAGAGCGGGTGGCAGACGCTCCGCTTCTTGATTTCTCCCAAGCCATTCCTCAGCCATCGGGTTCCCGCAATGTAGCGACATCAGGAAACGAGTCGCTCGATAATCTTGGCGAGTCGTTCGCTATCGAGGCTTCGAAGCGTTTCGGAGATATAATAGAAGCAACGTACATCGGCTCCTATCAAGATTGGGAGCTGAAAAGCGTATTCGATATTGATATGACGAACCTTGATCTCATGGACTTTACGGATACGGAAAAAAGCTATGTTCAAACCAATGAGCTCCGACTCCTAAGAGATTTAGGTGACGATATAGATTTCGTTTTTGGTCTCTACGCCTACGACGATGATCGGCGTCAGGCTCTAATATTGCCAGTAGAGACTACTATTGGCTCTCTGTTTTCGTCCACGAGCGTCGATCAAGACGCGCAATCTCGAGCAGTATACGTCGGCGTGCCGAACGCTTCTATACCAGGCTCTGAAAAATGGAAAGGCAGCATCGGATTTAGATATACAGAAGACGATAAGCGAAGCCGCCAATCGTTTCTTCCCTTCTTCGCAGAGGAGGCGATAGAATTCGATCTAACAGACGATTGGAGTTCTTTCGACTATAAGGCCTCTTTGAAATACAAGCTCAGTAATAATTGGAATCTTTTCGGTGTCGTTTCCACTGGATTTAGATCAGGAGGTTTCATGCTAGCCCAGGACACAGACACGCCTGAAGCGTTTAATCCCGAGGAGCTGGTTTCCGTCAAATTCATTGCGAAATATCTAACTGAAAATAAAGACCGCTCCACTGCCACTGGGTTGGAAATAGAAGCCTATCACTATGATTATGATAACATGCAGGTATCGCATGTTATAACATCAAGCGATGGGAACAGCTTGCGAATCGTTACGCGAAATGCGGCTAAAGCTTCTATTGATGGGCTAGAAGCAAGGGGAAACATCCGAAGAGAGAACTGGGCGATTCGTTATACCTTCGCGTACATGGATGCCGTTTTCGATAGATTCGACACCTTTATATATGAACTCGATCCGCTCGAACAAGTAGTCGATATCTCTGGAAATGCTTTGCCGCGAACGCCGGAATTCTCTGCGAGTTTTCTGATCGAATACACCTTGCCTGACGATAAATGGAGGCTGTTTTCCGGCGTTTCCTGGTCTGATGGCGCGGAATTCAATGTATATAATGATCCACGATTTCGCCAGCCTAGCCATGTACTAACGCATGTTGGCATAGAATATCGTTACGAAATAGGCAACTTTAGCGAGTGGAGCGTATCGGCTGGAATCCACAACCTGTTCGACGAAGAGATCCCGGTCGGCTTCGACGAAGGCAGCCTGCTGCTCGGCAATTTCAACTCCAATATATATGCCCCTCCAAGAACGTGGAGACTTTCTATAAAAAAGCGATTTTAACCTATATCAATTGAATAACCCAAATAAATAAACAGCAATAAACTATGACAGCAGATGACCAATCCGAAAGTATTCCTGGCCTAACCCGATTGATGTACGACATGGTGAGCGACCACTCGCTAATAAACCGCTTCAATATTGTGAGCGATGATGTCTTGAAGCGATATGGCCTGGAAGACCCCGAAAACAAGAACCCGAAAATAGCCAAAGACCGTGAGTTGATCCTTAAGGCGGATCTCGTAAATATCCGTAAACGCATGAAGGAGCAAATCGACGAGTGGGTCGTTGATGACGGAGTTATTTTCCACATCGGCTATGGCTATCCTCTAGGACCGTTTCCGCCAGAGGAGTGTCGCTTGCCTCGCAATGCCGATGAAACGCTTATAGGACTGACTTATTGCGTGCCCGAGCCGCAAGTGAACGCCTTCCTTACTCGAATGAGAAAAGTTCCCGATTGGAATGAAGGAAAGCCAGAGATGCGCTTGGTGATTGGCGGAAAGGCCTTTCCACAGTCGGCACGCGTAGAGATATACGAAATTGAGGAAAAAGACGCGGGCTACGAAAAGAAGCAAATTCTTTCGGAGGAAACATTTGTTCGCGGACGACACTCTACCTATATGCATTCATTCGTACAGATAGACGTGAAAGACGCCTCGGCAGTTAAGCCAGGGTGGTATCGGATCAGAATCTATGATAAGAAGAATGAAAAGGCGGAGCCTATTGTGGGAGATATAGCGTATCCAACCGTAATAAATGAAGGAGATCCTTTTTACCAGCAGGTGGGACTAAATTAGAAAAAATTTAATAGTACTGTACTGATGAAACTAGAATTAGCAAAAAAGATATTGGATGCAATATATCAATCCATGAAAGACGAGCCGCGATTTGTCGCCGTTCACGCGGAGGCGAATATAGATAAGCCAGCATTTTCCATCGTATTCAGTAAGGAGTGTCTCGAGGATGGGTGCAGATTCGAAGACGTGCTAGGCAGCGGTCCCGACTTTAAGTTCAAGCGTTCGAGCGCCGGACTTAGAGAAGGTTCGAACTTCGTACTCGAAATGCTGGACTATAGCTGGGATGTTTCGTTAAAAGCGGGTTCCCCGATTGCCTTGTTCGATCCTGGCGAGACTGTTGAAAAGACTTCTGCGCTTGGGTTCTCCGATCATTTAGAAGGAGGGGATTCCGTAAGGAACAAGAGCGTAGGACGAGGTCGTTGGGGAACGGTCGCGCTGGCAGTGAAAAACGCACGTTTCGCTGGCGAAGGAGGTAGCTATGTTAAAAGAGCTCTTGTTAGCGCTAATCACGTTTTAGCAGCCCTGGATAGAGGGAGCAAAGGCGATGACATCGAGGTCGAATTCGAAGATGGCTGGAATATTGCAGGGCGTTTACATTCGAAAAGGTCTGTTGTCGATGACGATGATCCTAAAGACGTGGCACTGGCGGAGATCAATATGCGCGAGGGGGGAAAATATGGGATCAGATATAATTATATTCGAGTCATCCATGACGTTGATCCAGCGACTCAGGTCGGAATACCGACTCGGAAGATTAAGGTTTGCAAATATGGTGCGAAATCTAAATATACGGAAGGCGATTATGAAGGACTGTCCACTGTGATGGTCAAGATAGGCGATAAACGCGTCGCTTTTCGGAATCTACTGCGATTTTCTCCTGGCTTCGCCTGCCATGGTGATTCGGGGGCGGCGGTCGTTATCGAGAAAGATCGTAAACTTTTGGGTCTGCTAGTTGCAGCGGAGTTGAAAAAATGCGAAGACAAGCCTGTCAGCTATGCCATCCCTTGGGAAGATCTAGGCTTGGAATTCGAGAAAGAGGAGAATTAAGGATGCGAAGCGATACTATTTGGCCTTCGTGCGCCGACAGGATCGGTCAGTATCCAGAACTGGTAGAGGGTGGTTTGTTTGACGAGACTGTATTCGAAAATGCGATGCGTTTCGCGCAAGACATCCCGTTTACGGGCGATCCACTGAATCTCGAATTCGCTCTCGATCGAATGTCGGAACTGCCAGATGTGAGCGCCCCTGTTATGAGACATTCCGGCAGCCATAGGCTTCTTGCGGAGTATCTGGCGGATGAGTGTTTGGAAGAACTCGGCTGGAAGGATGAGTCATGGCGATATTTGCAAGAGTACTGTCGACACTGGCTGGATGATGAAGCGGAAACGTGGCGATGGATTGAGTATCTATTTTTAGAATACGACTTTCATCTTGAGAAAGGGCGTTCTTCCGACCCTTGCGTCTTTCTCGGCTTGAATTCACCGCTATCTCGAGAGGATTGCGACAACGCGTGGGGTTCGCGCTTCCCCGAGCAGAAGGCTTTCTTTGACGCCTTGGAATTGCTGCTGGGACATCGAATTGTCGGACGGAAGAGGGCGCTCCTCGAGAAATGCTTCTCTGAAGTCGATGGAATCGGCAGAGTGCTAAGCGGTGGCGTTATGAATTCGCGAGACTGGCATGGAGTCCGATTAGTCGTTCTTCTGCCTGTCGCGGCTGTTCCCAGCTACTTTAGTGAAATAGCTCACGATGGCATTCGCTATGATTGCCTAGATATCCTAGTCGAAATAGCCCTTCAAGTTTTACAGGACGAAAATCACCTTATTCCGATTGCCTTCGATGCGCTATTCGAAGAAAAGCCACGAATAGGGGATAGAGTCGGGCTAGAGTTGGTAAACCATTCTCCAAAACATAAAGAACGTATTTTCAGGGAGCTTGCACGGAGGGGTTTATGCGATCCCGAAGTCGGACGGCTAGTGTCAATGGCTACCCAGGGAAGAGTCCAGCTAGATCATGTGAAGCCAGAGCTTAGCTCAAACGGCTTGGAAAGCGTGAAAGCTTATCTTTCCTTGAGATCAGGCAGAAACTAAGAGTCCCTGCGGTATATTGGCGCGAAGATTCTTAAAAACATAGGGATGGGGGTTCCTTTTGCTTTTAAGCTTTGAATTTTTCCTGTATCCAGATAACAGATATGAGTATTCAGGCTTTTCGTTGCGTCTTTCATGCCCATTTTTTCGAAAGTGGAACGACTTAGCTCGGCTGTATGAATCGCCTGCGTCATTTCTCTTTTCATAAAATGCACGCAACTCAGGAAGAGGTTTGCGAATGCTACGCCATGAGGTCTTTGCGCATTCAGCAGTTGATGAATGGTGACAAGCAAGCTCTTCTCCTCTACAGTCGTTTTCGAGGGATAGCTCAAAGCTTCTAGTTCGACACGTCCGCGGAGAATGAGAGCATCGTCTCTAATAATCGGTGTTTGATGGAGGTTCTGCGATTCGAGATGGGCCCATACGGTTTTGAGACGAATCGTAGCTTCTTCTGTTTGTCCGCGTATAGACTTCACAAGAATATCGATTCGGTCGGCATAGAAATGATTCATGCTATATTCGTTTCTAGAATATAGAACAATCGCCTGCCTACTGAAACGGGTTGCCTGCTCGAATTCTCCTATATAAAGAGATTGCGACGCTCGCAGCAATAGGGCATTAATCTGTCCATAGAGATCTCCTCGCGATTTACAGTCTCTTAGCCATTCTGCGCATAGCTTTATAGCTTCGTCGTAGTCGCCTATTTCCTCGGTTCCTCTCAAAACGCCCATCATCGCAAGATTTATTTCCCAAGTGGTTCCTCTGCATTCCGTTTTGAATTGCTCTATTGCCTTTTTATTATTCTCCACAAGTCGCTTCCAGCGGCAATCAACCATATCTTGGGCACCAAGCATCATTCGATTGAAGGATTGAAGATATGGATAGCCACTTCCGATGGCAATTTCGTTAGCTAGTTGGAGCATTTGCTGCGCCCACTTGCTTAAGAATCCACGAGACTGCGCCAATCCCATGCCAACCATTGTCAAACCGACTCCAGCCTGGTAGCGATTTCCGGCTTTCTCGGATACAACAAGCCCTTTGAGAGCGAAATAGACACCTAAGATTGGCGTCACTGCCATTAGTCCTTTTGATGTGATATAGCAAAGTCTTATTAGCCTATCGGTATCTTTTCTACCGGTTTTGCTTTGAGAGCTCTTAGCGATTTTCCGCATTCCTATTCTGGCAAGAACCAGAAGACGCATCAACTCGAAATTCAGCTTCACAGGAGAAGTGGGTATTTTGATACGGTATTTCGAAAAGAGCGGTTTTAGGATATCCAATCCTTTGTCTACTTGCCCTCCAGTCATTCGCTGCTCTGCAATTTCTATTATCAATTCATATGTGTTGAAGACGCTTAAACTCGTAACTTCTTGATATGCATCTGCTGACTCTATAATACGTCCAGCGTACTTTAGAGCATCCGCTTTCTTGAGAAGCAACTCGCCCCTTCGTGGGTGTTGACCGGGAAACCAATCCAAGGAGTTCGAATAGAATCTCGCCGCTTGAGCGAATGACAGCTTGGTCATGGCATCCTCGGCTGCGCGAATCGCATAGTCGCTGGCCTGCGAAAGCCGCCCTGCACCGTGAAAATGGTAAGCGAGAGAACCTGGCGTGACGGAATTTTCTTTCGATAACGAATCAGCGAGGGCGGCGTGTCTTTCGATCAATGCGTCTTTACTTAAACGCGATTCAGCCCATTCGCCTATTTTGTCATGATAGGGTGAATACTTTACAGCTCCTTCTCGTCCACGAGGACGAATAAGCATCCGCTTTCTAAGAATGTTGATTGAGGATTCAGCGGAAGGATCCAGCTTTGCCGTCGCGATAAGGGAGCGAGAGGACAAGGGCTCTGCCGCGATGGAAGCGAATTCCAGCAAGGTCTCCGCGTCCGACGGCAATCCGTTCAGACGGGATTCGATTATCGAGTTAAGCTGATCTTTTTGTACCGAATTTTTGGATTCAAATCTATGGCGTTGCGTATTTTTTATGGCGATTGCCATTTCGCGTATCCAAAACGGTGAACCCTTTGGCAAATCGAGAGCATCCTCGCTTGGGCCGAGATCTGAATTGACGATACCTCTCATCAAATTCAGCGAGTCGGCCCGGTCTAGAGGACCGACTGCTATAGATAAGCAGTCTTTCGAAGACAGTCGGGCTATGAGGGACTCGATGGGGTCGGCAATACTACTCTCATCCTCAAGCCGATAGGAAAGGATGAACAGGATTCCATGTGATTCGTAGCGACTGAAACCTTCTATCAACACTTCCATGCTGTCTTCGTCGGTCCATTGAAGGTCGTCTATCCAGACGATCAATTTCCCATCTGCTTGGATTCCGGAGATCAGAGTCCAGAGCGCCTTCGCCGCGTTGCGTCTCTTTCGATATGGATCTCCGTGAGAAGAAGATTTACTTCGAAATAGCGTTTTGAATATAGGAAAAACCGTTGCTAGATCTTGTTCGGCGACCGAATCAAGCAGGCTCGAGAAATCTCCTGTTGAGGTTTTAAGCCGATTGAAAACGTCGTCTATAATGCCATCAAGGGCTTTAAAGGGTATGGATTCGTGCGGGTGACATCGAGAAGAAAGAACGATGCATTTTCTTGAGTCAGATTGCGTCTCCAAAAAACGATTGATGAGGGCCGTTTTACCTATACCCGATTCTCCAGTAACTCGAACTAGCTTAAGGCCGCCATGGCTTATCGATTCAAGGGTCGAGGATAGAATCTTCAGTTCCTCGCTTCGGCCTACAAAAATTTTAGCTTCTGATGTTTGCTCGGCTAGCGAGACGCTGCCTGCTTTCTTGCTACAATTATTAAGCCGTTTGGCGATTTCCTCGAATTGGGGTCGACGGGATGGTTCGGGATTCAGCAGGTCGCCCGCAAGCTGCAAGAGACGTGCTCGTTTTGGATTGCTGATTCCTTGGTGCGGAGCTGAATGACGCTCTGAACCTCCTTGAGGAAAACTGCCGACGAGCGCTACATGCAAGATAATGCCAAAGCTATACCAGTCCGAGGCTTCCGTTAGCGATTCTTGGGCGAGCTGTTCAGGAGACATATACTCGAAGGTCCCGGCAAGAGACGCTTCTTGCTCCCCCGCTTTGCGAATCGAATCGAGATTCTGTACTAGCCCGAAATCTAAAAGAACGGCTCGATCGTTTTCTTCGACGATTATATTAGACGGTTTTATATCGCGATGAACGAGTCCGGATAAATGAAGAGCATGTAGGCCTTCGGCGACTTGTATAAGCGAATGAGAAAGACGTTCTATATTTACACCAGACTTGGAGTAGTCTCGAGATTCCCAAACGTAAGACAGCAAGTCCTTTCCTGACAATAACTCCATTGTCAGAAAGGCGCATTCTTCTGATATGAATAATTCGTAGAATTGAATCAGGTTCGGATGCGAGACGTCAGCGATCGAACGAAATTCGGCTTTCAATCTCTCCAGGTAGGCAATGTTTTTCCGATTCATCGCCTTCAGGGCCAGTATTTGACCGGACTCGATATTCTCCGCCCGATAAACTTGCCCCATTCCTCCAGAACCTATCTTTTCGTGTATTTTAAATTTGGATGCGACTGATATCTGTAAATCGTTCGAAATAGCAGGATCGACTAATCGGAGTTCTTCGATCGGGATTGAGGCTTCCTCTCTTTTTCTCTCCTGCTTGTAAATCGATTCGATGGATGAATGGAAATGTGGATACTTTTCTTGATAGTCCTTGATGTCTACTTCTCGGCCCTCTTCAATCTGGTAAGCTATCTCTATGGCAATCATCTCTAGCTGAGCATTTGGATTGTCGCTGTAGCGCGATATGGCTTTGGCCTTTCCCCGTCGGAGATCTAGCTCGTATTGGCTATAGGCGTTTCCAAAGTCGTAAGTAGCAAGCGTCGCTTCGTTGAACTGGAGTGGCATGGAAGAGTTGGAGTTGGATATTAAAGAAACTCTTACAAGGCCTATGACAGCCCATTGGTTTCATTTCAATTTATTTGTTTGCCAATGCGCGCAACATGCTTACCGATCCAGCGTCTCGTAGTAGCTCGTATCATAAGATAGAATGGAATCCGAAAGCGAACTTAGTCAGAAATTCGAGGAGTATCGGCCTCAGTCCATCACACTTTGGATTCAAAATCTTAAATCGGGAAATAAAAGAGCGGCAGTCGAGATTCATCAACGCGTCGTAAAGCGTTTGGAAAAGATAGCCCGGGGCTATTTTCGCGGTTTTCCTATGAGAGTATATAGCGAGCAAGATGCCGTAAACCTTGCATTTAAGAGCTTTTTTGAAGGCGTTGAGAACAATCTTTTCCCTGAACTGAAAAGGGAAGCGGATTTATGGAAAACGCTCCGGCATATCACGCGTTGCAAAGTAGCCACCTTCATCGAGAGCGAAATGCGCCAAAAGCGAGGCGGAGGGAATGTGCGCGGCGAGTCAGTATTTTTAACTGAAGATGGAGAGATTGCTGAAGGGGGACTAGACTTGCTTGAGGGCAACGCAGTAGCTCCAGATGTGTACGTCAACGCTTTGGACACTTTCGAAGTGCTTATGGAGCGACTGGAAAAAAAGGGCCTAAAGGAGATAGCCATTATGCGCAGCCATGGCTATCGAACTCGGGAAATTTCGGAGCGGATAAAACGGGTTAGCAGGACCGTCGAGAGAAAATACATCGAAATTGATAAAATCTGCCGAAACTTTATCAGAGAATGTCACGAAGAGTATTTAAGGGAACGTCGGACTTGCTAGTGAATCGCAACACGAATTAACCAGACGGTCAAAGAAACTCTCTTGAGTTTACAATGCGCAATCATAGATGTGATTAAGACATTGTCATAGTGAAGAGATATTGACGCTGGAAATCGGCGCTCGATGAGCTTTTTTAAGCATTAGCCTATGCCGCTTCTTGAAACATTAAATTTGGTGAAACGGTTTCGTGACGAAGAAGGTAGATCACAAGAAGTTGTTGATGTACCCTCTTTCGTCGTCGAGGAGGGAGAGCAGGCTGCAATCAAAGGTCCAAGCGGTTGTGGTAAGACCACTTTTCTACACTTGGTATCGGGTATCCTCGCCGCCGATGAGGGCAGTATCCAGGTTGCTGGCACAGAGTTAACTTCATTAAGCGAAGCCCGTCGTGATCGCTTCCGGGCGGAAAACATCGGCTATGTTTTCCAGAGTTTCCACTTGATGCGGGACTACACATGTCTGGAGAACGTCCAACTGGGAATGTCCTTCGGACCTGGCGTCGATAAGAATTTCGCCAGGAAATTGCTAGAGGAAGTCGGGTTAGGCCACCGATTGAATTACAAGGCAATGGCTCTCTCCGTAGGACAGCAACAGAGAGTAGCTTTGGCCAGGGCCTTGGCCAATCGACCGAAACTGGTTTTGGCCGACGAGCCGACAGGCAGTCTGGACGAAGAAAACGCTGGTGTCGCGCTTTCCATGATACGCAAGCTTTGTCAGGAAAACGGCGCCGCCTTGATTCTCGCTAGCCACGACCGAGCGATTGTGGAAACCTTCGACACGAAGGTCGATTTCGCGGCTTTGAACCAGGCTAGCGCTACCAACGCAGGAGGGCTTGCCAAATGAGTCCGATACGCATGGCAGCTATAGGGCTCAAACAACGAGCTGTCTCTAGCTCGATTGCCGCCACGTCGGTCGCTCTCTCCGGATGCCTGCTGATGCTGGTCTGGGCATTCAAGAGCGAGGCCGAACGAACCTTTGCGGCGGCCGATGGAGGTTTCGATGCCGTGCTAGGTCCCCGCGGATCCAAACTGCAAATCGTGCTGAACGCTTTGTATCACTTAGACGAGTCGCCTGGCTTGATGCGTTGGGAGGATTACGAACGAATTAAAGGAAACAGAGCGGTAGCGGCGGCCTACCCTATTGCGGTGGGAGATAACTACTATGGTATCCGTTTAGTTGGGACGGAAATCGAATATCTGCAAAATCATGAATATCGCGAAGGAAGAAAGTTTGAACTGCAAGGAGACGGACGGCTTTTCGAGCAGGACGCCTTAGAGGCGGTAATCGGCAGTCAGGCCTCCCGCCAAGTCGGGATGAAAGTCGGCGATACCTTCCATCCTTATCACGGACTGCAATTCAATATCGATGCGCGTCATGAGGAATTGTATACCATAACTGGAGTTTTAGAACCTACCGGAACACCTGCCGATAGAGTAATTTGGATACCGATTCAAGGAATCCAAACTATGAGTGGTCACGATCCCAATGCCGCAACGGATATCAGCGCCGTATTAATAAAACTGAGACCCGGAGCCAACATGGCGGGTTTTCAGCTGGATATGCTTTATAACAGACGAGGCGATCGCCTGACCTTCGCCTGGCCAGCAAGCCGATCCATTTTGCAGTTCTTCGAAAAGCTTGGATGGTTCGACCAAGTGCTCCAGGCAATCGCTGCCATGGTGGCCGTCATCGCAGGAGCAGGCATCACTGCGGTCCTTTACAATGCCATGAATGAAAGGCAGAGAGATATAGCCGTTTGGCGAGCCTTGGGGGCTCGACGCCAAACCGTCTTCGGCATTGCGATTCTCGAGTCGCTGGGCATAACCATAAGCGGCCTTACGGGAGCTTTCATTTTATACGCCGTAGCTGGCAACGGAATCGCTCGATTCATTCGCAATGAGGCAGGGGTGGCTCTGGACATTTTCTCTAGCAATGCCGCTTTCTGGTGGACACCAATTGGCTTATTAGCCATTGGACTATTGGCAGGTTTAGCCCCTGCTTTTAAAGCTTATAAAACCGATGTAACCAAAAACTTGATATGAAAACGAATTTTAAAGGTATCGGGATACTAATAGCCGCCCTACTTTTACTATCCGCCTGCAGCCACTCCGGCCATGACGATCACGACCATGGGCACGCTCATGTTCATCACGCTCCTCATGGTGGATCGCTGGCCATGCTGGGCGATCATTTGTATCAACTTGAACTGGTTGCTGATACGGAGGAGGGAGAGCTTTCACTCTTCATTTTAGATGGCGAAGCGGAAAACTTCATTCGGATCGAAGCTGCCACTATAGTCGCTTCGACCGAAGCTCAGGGGAATCAACAGCCATTAGTTTTTTCCGCCAGCGCTAACGAGGCAACGGGAGAAACGGTAGGAAATACATCGCATTTCACGGCAAACGCGCCATGGTTAGCAGAACATTCCGAGTTCGAAGCGGTCTTTGAGTTGATTGAAATCCGGGGCCAACGCTTCGAAAACATTCACTTTCCATTTCCAGAGGGCTCGCATTAGGAAGCGATCAAACAAAAAGACATGAAGAAGCCTGCCATCATTTTAGTCGCTTTACTTGTCTGCTTCGCCATTGCGGAGCCCTTAAAGGTGAGCACTATAACCTTCATGGATCTGGCCTCTTTTGAATACCAGCCCGAGCCTCCAGAAGAAGATGGTCATATTGCAAGAGACGACGAGGAGTATCTCTCATCCGTTGTGCCGGAAAACGTACTCAGCCTCAATGGTCAAAGCATCGAAGTTGCGGGCTACATGATGCCGCTTTCCATCACCGGAGATAAAGTAAGGGAATTTCTACTACTGCCCAACACCATGGCTTGCTGCTTCGGCATGATGCCAGCATACAATGAATTTATTTTCGTTAAGATGCCTAGTGGAGCTGGCATGCTGGAGAATGTGCCCATTCGCGTCCAAGGTCGCTTCAGCATAGAAGAAACCTGGGAAGATGGCTTCTTCAGCCACCTTTACTACATGAAAGGCAGCCGGGTGGAAATCGGCCACGGATCAGCCGCTAATCTGCCTCCGCTGCTTGAGTCAATGAATCAAGAATTTCCTTAGGCGGATGCTGGGCAAACGAGTCGTCCTCGATTCTGAAAAAAGCAAGCCGATCAATGATAAAGCCATTGGAACGTCCGTAGATTTTCAATACATGACCACCTTCCGCTAGCGAAAAGCGGAAGGCAGACCTGACCTCTTCACCCCATATCCACCAGCGCCAATCATCGGTAAGCGATTGACGAGCGGCCATGCGCTCCTCTCGATCCAGCTTGAAATCGAATTCGCTGCCAACGTAGGCTTTCTCTGGCTTTGAGATATCCGGGTATCCTTCGACAACGTCCGCCGTTTCGATTTGGACAAACATGTCGTTAGCCGCATCCCAAATGGCCCCTCCTTGGTGACAACGAACATTTAGCTGATAAACACCAGCCTCGGAGACATCGAAAGCATAAGCGATAAGACCCGTCCCTGGCTCAAAGGTCGTCTCTCCCGTCCACTGCAGGTAGCTATCACCCGTGTAACCCGCGACGTCTCTCTTAATTTCCCAACCAGGAGAAAGAGCCAGACTCTCGGCTTCAACAATAAGCGGTGGCCGAGAAAGCGAACTGTGTCCTTGATTTTCGGTTACAGAACAAGAGATGTTGAACATCACTATAATGACGGAAACAATGCAGGTGAACCAGACTCGAGATTTCATAGAGGACAAACCTCTAGAGCAAAAGACGTGGGAATCAAGTTCCAACCGTAAAACGACTTGAGGCGACTTCTCGACGAGAACCCTCTATCAAGCCATCAAAGCATAAAGTGTTGGTTCACAACCGAACTCTCATTGCATCTTTGGAAGAATCATTTAGAGTTTACCCATGCTAACCACATTGCGGAAAGGTCTAACCTCAACTTTAAGCGCCATCTACTGTCTTCTTCTCCCAGTAGCTCATCAGGGATTCATTTCGGCGAATGAGACAAGTCCCTTCGGAGAAGGATGGGAACAACTGGATTCCGCCGTTACAGGAAACTGGTGGGAAAAGGAACTGGAAGATCGATTCGCATGGACTGAGTTTATTAATGTTCCCAGGGACGAAGTCGTGGCCTTTGCCCTGTACACCCATCAAGGCGATATCCTCAAACTATCGGCTCAGTTTTATCCGCTTATGCCTGGCGAAAAGCGCGAAGCTCGACTGGAGGTTCAGCGAAAGGGCAAATGGGTGGAAATCGCAGAGGAGCCGATAATTGAAGTGGGCTGGTCTGCTCATTTCCGAATTGAGGAATGGGACAGCAAACGGAATGCTCGCTACCGAGTGCGGCATGGAGAAAATGCCGTATTTGAAGGGCTAATACGCCGCAATCCAATCAAGAAGAAAGAGATCGTCGTTGCATCGCTTTCGTGCAACGCCCGCCATGATCGAGGAGATCGCGATAGCATCGTTCGCAATCTGCAAAAGCAGGATCCTGATCTGGTCTTTTTCGCCGGCGATCAAAGCTACGACCATGCTCAACACACAGCCGCCTGGCTGCTCTGGGGAGAGCAGTTCAAGGAAATCATTCGCGATAGGCCGGTGGTTACGATTCCTGACGATCACGACATTGGGCAAGCCAACTTGTGGGGAGAAGGAGGCATAAAAGCTCCCAATCCTCAAGGTCCCGACGGGGGATACTACTATCCCCCCGAATACGTAAACATGGTTCAACGTTGCCAGACCTGGCATCTTCCCGACCCCTTTGACCCGGCGCCCATTAAAAGAGATATCAGTGTCTATTACACAGCGCTTAATGTCGGAGGTATCGACTTTGCCATTATCGAGGATCGTAAATTCAAGTCGGGACCCGCGGGAAAAATCCCTCAGATGGGGCCACGCCCAGACCATATCAACGACCCGAGCTACGACCGATTGGCAGTAGACTTGCCCGGATTAAAACTGCTAGGGGATCGGCAGCTGCATTTTCTAAGGGAGTGGGGTCAGGACTGGACGAATACAGAAATGAAGGCAGTCCTTTCGCAAACTAATTTTTGTGGGGCGGTTCATTTGCACGGAAAGATGGAGGGACGCCTCCTGGCCGATCTGGACTGCAACGGCTGGCCACAAACCGGTCGTAACAAGGCTCTGAGGGAAATTCGTAGAGCGAATGCTGTCCACCTGGCTGGGGATCAACACCTTGCGGTAGTGGTACAACATGGAATCGATGCGTATCGAGATGGTCCTTACAGTTTTGTCAATCCAGCAATCGTGAATGAAGTGTACGGCCGCTGGTGGTGGCCAGAAGACGAACAAGCAGGAGCGAATCCCATTCCAAACTCTCCCCTCTCCTGGACCGGCGACTATGAGGACGGTTTGGGAAACAAGATCACCATGCATGCCTACGCTAATCCTGAGGAAAATCTCGTTCGCGGCCGACTACCGGATGGAGGCATCAAAAATAAAGCCGACGGATACGGGCTTATTCGATTCAACAAGCCAAATCAGACCATTACTTTCGAGTGTTGGCCGCGCATTGCCGACTTAAGAAAAGGAGACTCAGAACAATATCCAGGCTGGCCGATCACGATAACCGCAAAAGACGGTGATGGTCGCACAGCCCTGGGCTACTTGCCGGAGGTTATCTTTAAGAAACTTAAGAATCCGGTCGTGCAGGTCATAGCCGAAAAGTCAGGGGACATTCTTTATACAAGACGAATATACGCTAAAAGTTTCGAAGCTCCGGTGTACTCGGAAGATAACTACACAATCAAGGTAGGACAGGATAAGCCAGATCGTTTCAAATTCACCAACGTGCGGATCGCGAAAGAGGACTCGAAGCCGATCAGCTTGCCTCACATGTAGAGCTCCGAAGCGCTGTAAAAGCTTATTTGAGCAAAAAATACCCTGATTTTTGAGAAATAATAAGCAAAGGAACCAAGCCTTAGCAGAGTGAAGCACTACAAGCTATTGATCGCCAAATAGTTATATCTTAATTTATACGTATTTCTAAGTCGAGAAATTGAGTTGTTCTCCTCTCAAATTGGAAATGCCAGAGGAATTCTTAGACTGATTCCGGACAAAACCTTCAGATTCATTACTGTAACGGCCCCAGTTACAATAGGGTAATGGCTAAATGCTATTCAGTGTATTCTCCCTCTTTTGTTCAATTATACTTAATGAATACCGTAACCCATGTGGTAACACCTCCAAGAGGATGCGTGAAAACACCAATGTTTGCGAGTATCAATCTCCAAGAAAATATTACAGATGAGCAAAAGGATAATGACAGTAGACGATGCGGCCACGATGCGGAAAATGGTTCGCTTTACCCTAAAGCCTACTGGGCACGAAATTCTCGAAGCATCCGACGGTAGCGAAGCGCTGACGACTTTGCGACAGCAACCAGTCGATCTCGTCATCACAGACGTCAATATGCCGAACATGAACGGCATCGAGCTTACTAGAGAGCTCAGGGCCTTACCCAGCTACAGAAACGTCCCCATCATCTTGCTCACAACCGAGTCGGATCCCGAGAAGAAAAACCAGGGGAGAGCTGCGGGAGCGACCGGTTGGATTGTGAAGCCATTTAATCAGGAGCAGCTACTCTCGGTTGTAACCAAAGTTCTACCCAACTAGCGCCATGTCCGACTCGCCATCCAACAGGGAACTGCAGAAGGAGCTGATAAAGGATTTCATAATCGAAAGCTCCGAAGGTCTAGATTTCTTCGATAACGAACTGCTGACGTTCGAAACCGAGGGTGATCTAGAGCAAATGAATAATGTATTCAGGATAATACATACAATAAAGGGTACGGCAGGCTGCCTTGGTCTGAACAACATCGAGAAAATCGCTCACTCAGGAGAAAATCTGCTCAGTCAGCTAAGGGATGGGAAGATTCAAGTTAATCAGGAAATGGTAACCAGCCTGCTAAATCTTTCCGACGTCCTCAAAGAGTCCATACAGACACTGGAAAGGACAGGAAGCGATAGTGGAAACAAGCACTGCAGCATACTAGAAAAGATGGAAGGGCTTCTGGCCAGGAATCCAGAAGATTCCGAGCAAGCAAAGATGGAGGATCCAGGCTGGGGGCTTTTTGATGAGGAATCCGAAGAAGAGAAACACGCTTCCGCTAAAGGCGAGGATCAAGAGGATGATGGAGATTCGGCAGCGATTGAGAATTCCACTACAGAAGAGGAAAACCTAGCTTCATTACTAGCGGCTGGAAAAACCAATCTAGCGGAGAGCACCATTCGGGTAGACGTGTCGCAGCTCGATAAGGTGATGAACATGGTGGGAGAACTGGTGCTCGCTCGCAACCAGATCGTAGTCAACACCACAAACCGAGACGAAGCGGCTCTGCTTACCGCCTCGCAGAGATTGAATATCATCACAACCGAATTGCAGGAGAGTGTAATGAAAACACGGATGCAGCCAATCGGGAACGTGTTCAGAAAATTTCCCAAAATCGTACGAGATGTGGCCAATGAACTCGGCAAGGAAGTTCAATTGACCATGGATGGTCACGAGACGGAACTGGATCGAACCATCATTGAAGCTATCAAAGATCCGCTCACCCATATCGTACGGAATGCCATCGATCACGGAATCGAAACTCCAGACGATCGAGTCGTAGCGAGTAAGGCAAAGGAAGGAAAGCTTTCTCTAGGGGCCTATCATGAAGGAGGCCAAATTGTGATTGAGATTACGGATGACGGCAAAGGCATCGACATAGAGAAAGTCCGGGAAACCGCTTCCCAAAAGGGCATCATCAATAGCAGTCAAGCCGGCTCGATGAGCGAAAAGGAAGTGATCAACCTCGTTTTTCAACCCGGATTCTCAACTGCGGGAAAAGTATCCAATGTTTCAGGGCGCGGCGTAGGCATGGATGTCGTTAAGACAAACATCGAAAAAACCGGGGGATCGATCGATGTCTCCACGAATTCAGGACTAGGGACTACCATAAAAATTAAGATTCCACTCACTCTAGCCATCATCCCGGCCCTGATCGTGACCAGCGCGGATGAACGTTTCGCCATCCCGCAGATAAGTCTGCTAGAACTCGTTCGACTTGAGGGCGAACAAGCCAAAGAGGGCATTGAGATGCTCTACGGATCGCCTGTACATCGATTGCGCGGGAAGCTCCTTCCTCTGGTTTATCTCAACCATGAACTTCAGATTTCTTCGCCAAAGAAAGAACTAGAAAGCGATGAAGACACTGTCGTAAACATTGTAGTCCTGCAAGCAGACGGACGCCAGTTTGGCTTAGTGGTCGACGCCATAAACGACACAGAGGAAATCGTCGTCAAACCTCTTGGAAAACAGCTTAAAGGCATTTCTTCCTTTGCCGGAGCAACGATCATGGGAGACGGCAAGGTCGCTCTAATTCTGGACGTCCTAGGAATCGCTCTGCGCGCGAGTGTGGTAACGGAATCGCGAACCCTGACGAGCGCAAGCGAAGCGGAGAAAACCGAAACCGAGTCCGACACCATGCAAACCCTATTGTTATTCACTGTAGGAGAGGATCGACGTATGGCTATTCCGCTTTCTGAAGCGGCTAGATTGGAGAAATTCTCGTCAGAGCAAATTGAATACACAGGCGAACAGAAGGTCGTTCAATATAGAGATGATATAATGCCTCTCTTCGACGTAGAGGAGCTCGTTTTAGATCGAAAGCAAATCTCCGATAGCAAGCAAAACGATACTCTGGAAGTCGTCGTCTATTCTCAGGCGGGACGCAACTACGGTTTGATTGTAGGCAGCATAAAGGATATCGTCTACGAAAGCGCCTCGATAAGTTACCAGTCTGACAGAATGGGTGTTTTAGGAAGCATCGTCGTCCAAGGAAAAGTAACGGATTTGCTCAGTGTATCCCAAATTGTAGAACAACACAGCATTCCTGAATCCAATGCATTAGCCAGCTAATCTTATCCATACATGAAACAGTTTTGCACATTCTTTCTCGATGATATGCTTTTTGGCGTCGACGTCCTCGAAGTGCAGGAAGTCATTCTTTACCAAGAAATGACCTGCGTTCCGCTTGCGCCCATGTCGGTGCAAGGGCTTATCAATCTGCGGGGCCAAATCGTTACCGCTATCGATCTCCGAGAACGCATGGGACTTGCCCCAAGAGATATTGAAGAAGATCCGAAGAATATCGTTGTTCAAACGGAAGACGGAGCGGTCAGCCTACTCGTAGACGAAATAGGAGATGTCATCGAACCAGATGAGGACAGTTTCGAAGCGGCTCCAGAAACTCTTACCGATATCGCCCGCCACATGGTAGATGGGGTCTATAAACTGGATGGCCGTCTTTTGATTATTCTCAATGTTAGAGCCACCTTAGATCTAAATCAGGCTGTTAGCTCAGAATGGATACAAAACTAATTTACTCAATTGAAATCAAAATCGCCATATCTTAAAAATGAATACAGCAACGAAATCCAATCGAATGAAAACTGCCGGTAAATCGAACACAAGCAATGCTCGTCGTTCCGGCCCATCAGCCAGAGATGTTGAAAAGGACATCTCGGATCTTAAAGGACAGATCGACGCCATTAATAAGTCTCAGGCCGTCATCGAATTCGACCTCGAAGGTATAATCTTGAAGGCCAATGATAATTTTCTCAAGGCCATGGGCTACGAAATCGAGGAAATTCAAGGTAAGCATCATAGAATCTTCGTGGAGTCGGAAACGCGCGAATCCGAAGAGTACAAAGAATTCTGGCAAAAACTGAAAAGAGGTGAGTTTCAAGCTGCGGAATATAAACGAATAGCAAAAGGGGGAAGAGAGATTTGGATACAAGCATCGTACAACCCCATTAAGGATCTCAGCGGGCAGCCCTTCAAGATTGTCAAGTTCGCTACCGATATCACTCAACAGAAACTGGAAAACATTAACGGCCAAAGACAACTAGAAGAAATCAATCGCACGCAAGCCGTTATCGAGTTTACTGGAAAGGGTATTATAACGCACGCCAACGAGAACTTCCTTAGCACGATGGGCTATCGGCTCGAAGAAATCCAAGGCAAGCATCATAGCATGTTCGTCGAAGCGGAATATCGCGAAAGCGAGGAGTACAAGCGTTTCTGGGAAGACCTCAGTGATGGAAAATTTCAAACTGCGGAGTTCAAGCGTGTCGGAAAAGGAGGAAAAGAAATCTGGATACAAGCTACCTATAATCCAGTGATCGATATAAATGGCAAGACATGCAAGGTGACGAAATTCGCCCAGAATATCACAGCTCGGAAGAAGGCTGAAGCGGAACTGAAGGATACACTACGTATAATCGGCCGTAATGCTCAAGCGCTTACATCCTCATCCGTACAGCTATCAGCCACGGCTCAACAAATGTCGTCAAACTCGGAAGAAACATCTAAGCAATCCGAGATCGCTACTGAATCCTCCAAGCAAGTCAGTAAGAACGTTGAAACAGTAGCAGCCAGCGCTGAAGAGATGAGCGCGACGGTCAAGGAAGTCGCCAAAAACGCTGCCGATGCGGCAAATATCGCCTCCACCGCTGTGGAGGTTGCCGAAAACACGAACTCCACCGTTAGCAAGTTGGGGGAAAGCTCGGACGAGATAGGAAAAGTCATCAAAGTCATCACGTCCATCGCGCAACAGACGAATCTGCTCGCCCTCAATGCCACCATAGAGGCAGCCCGAGCCGGAGAAGCAGGCAAGGGCTTTGCAGTGGTAGCGAACGAAGTAAAGGAACTGGCTAAACAAACTGCCAACGCCACAGAGGACATTAGTCAAAAGATCGAAGCGATTCAACAAGACACTAATGGAGCCGTAGACGGAATTGGGCAGATCAGCGAAATCATAAATCAGATAAACAGTATTCAAAATAGCATTGCAACAGCTGTCGAAGAGCAAGCCGCTACGACCAATGAGATCGCTCAAAGCGCTGCCGAAGCTGCTGAAGGCAGCACCGAAATTTCCAAGAATATAGCAAGCGTTTCAGAAGCCGCCCAAAGTACAGCTCAAGGCGCTTCCGAAACGCTCACTTCGTCCCAGCAACTCGCGACTCTAGCTGCCGAATTACAAGAGATCGTAGACGGCTCGGGAATCGAACTCTAACCCCGAGAAAGAGGATGCATTGCCTGGCTTTAGAACTGGGCGATGCGAGTCCTGATTTCCGAAGAGGGAGGAGAAAAATTCGCCTGCTCCATGAAAACGCTCATCATCGATGATTCACCCATCTCGCGTCGCCTATTAAGGCTCATCCTCAAAGCTAACAATATCTCAACACTTGAGGCTGCCAATGGCAGACAAGCCCTCAAAAGCCTTGAGCTCAATAGAGACCTCGATTGCGTTTTCATAGACTGGTGTATGCCCCAAATGTCTGGATACGAATTCATTAAGCGGGTCAAGGCGGATGAGAGATTCAAGAAAGTCAAACTGATAATGGTGACCGCTTGCGACATGGAGGAGGATATCGAGAAAATCTGGGCATTTGGTATAGACGACATTCTCCACAAGCCCATCAGTCGCAAATTAGTCGAAGATAAACTCAAGTTTCACGGACTAAACTAAACGCCATAGTAAAATGGATACGGATAAAATTAAAGTATTGGTAGTAGACGATGCTGTAGTAATACGACGTATGGTCTCTGAAGTTATTGGTAGCGACCCTCATCTCGAAGTAGTGGGAGCCGCTGCCAACGGCAAAATAGCCTTGCGAAAAATCAGAGAGCACAATCCGGACGTCATCACTCTCGATATTGAGATGCCGGAAATGGATGGAATTACTACCTTAAGAGAAATCCGAAAAACCAATAGAACTACGCCCATCATCATGCTGAGCTCTCTCACTAGAGCGGGAGCGGAAATGACTTTTGAAGCATTAGCTGCAGGGGCCACCGACTATTTGCCAAAGCCTTCCAGCATCGGAGATTTCATGGGGGCGCTAGAAGACATCAAGCGCATGCTGATCCCCAGAATAAAAGCTCACTTTCCCAATATCGCCCCGAAGGAAGTGTTCGGCCATTCGCTAATAAAAGAAAAGCCTTCTAGGAAACCAAGCATCAAGCCCACTGCGCCTCCACGGGCGATATGCGTAGGCGCCTCCACAGGAGGACCAAATGCTCTGGAGACTCTATTTACGGAGATAACAACACCGCTCAAAGCGCCTATTTTTATCGTTCAGCATATGCCTCCTGTATTCACAAAAACCCTCGCCGACCGCCTGGATCGTATTTCTCGTAATAAATTCCAAGAGGCTGAACCTGATCAGCCCGTCGAGGAAGGCAACGTCTACGTCGCTCCGGGCGGAAAGCATATGGAGGTTCGACGCGTAAAAGAAAAGCCAAGAATTTTTCTTCATGAAGGACCGATGGTTAACTCGTGTCGGCCAGCAGTGGACATCCTATTCCAAAGCGCAGCTGAAACATATGGTTCCAAAGTTCTCGGTCTTGTATTGACCGGAATGGGACATGACGGACTTAAAGGCTGCCAGGCTTTGAAAGACGTGGGAGGACGAATCCTGGTGCAGGATAAAGCGACGTCGGTTGTCTGGGGCATGCCTCGCGCGGTATGGGAAGCGGAACTCGCTGATGAAATGCTTCCTTTGAAGGATATGCCTGCCGAAATCATGAATAGTTTTAGCAAACAACCTGCAGCATTGGGCAATCGCTAATCACAATATGAGCCTATCCGCACCAGATTTTGACTACATTCGAGATTTAGCAGCCTCCAAAGCAGGCATTATCATCGATCACGGAAAAGAGTATTTGATCGAAGGTCGCCTAAATTTGCTGGTCAAGACCAAAGGCTACGATTCCCTTTCATCGCTAATGAATGAATTGAAGAGAAATGCTGGATACAAGGGAATTCATGCGGAAACCGTTGAGGCTCTCACCATCAACGAGACCTCGTTCTTTCGCGATCCCCCAACCTTCGAATACATAAAGAAAAGCCTCCTGCCCTTTTTGATCGAGAAAAACGAGAAAAGCAAAAGAATCTCAATTTGGAGTGGAGCCAGCTCGACAGGACAAGAGATCTACAGCCTAGTCATCCTGATCAAAGAACACTTTCCCGAATTGGGGAACTGGAATATCGAGATTCTGGCTACCGATCTCTCTCGTCATGTCCTTTCCAAAGCAAAGCAAGGAATTTATACCAGATTCGAGGTAAACCGAGGGCTGCCGCAAGACCTTAAGACAAAGTATTTCGATCCAATCGAAGGCGAAGCTTGGCAATTGAGGGAAGAATTCCGATCGATGGTTCAGTTCGAGGAACTCAACCTGATCAACAGATGGCCCATGACTCAAAGCTTCGACCTTATTTTGCTAAGGAACGTACTTATATATTTCAAAGCCGACATTAAAAAACGAATACTATCTAAAGTAAAGGAACGCATTGCTCCGCACGGTCAACTCATCCTAGGATCCACCGAGACAACAATCAATGTGGATAGCGACTGGAGGACAGTGGGCGACCGCATATGCGCTAGTTACTGTCTGGATGATCAAAATTGAAGTGTAAAATGGCGAGCAGGGCAAGGCGCATTCGGAATTCGACTGGAAATCTTATAAAGGTTTTCTGTCGCTGGAGTGTCGCCATGTGGAGCTACGTGAATCTCCTGCCTCTTCTATTCGGCGATAATAAACGTAACTATAAACTAGATACGATCCTGCAGGATATGAGTCGTAGTGAAACTCGCTTGGAAAAGGCTTCCGTCGAATTCGAAAGCGGCTTCATGGAGGTTCTCCATTTTCTCGAAAAGCTGGACAGCATAAGCGCGAAATTGAACGAAGAAAGTCGAAGGCTTCTCGAAATGAGCAGCAGCCACGAGAACCCCACCCTCAGCATTAATCGTTGCTTAGAGCCTTCACTTAATCTTAGCGACGATGCCTGCGCAAAACTCCAGCAGATAATCGAAGAACTACACAACGATCGCAACAAGATTTCCCAAGCCCTTTCGTTCCAAAAGAAACTGGATCACACCTTCAGCGAGCTCGACTATCTACGCACACTATTTCGCGTGGAGTCAGCTCCTCTCGATCCTGGCGCGCAGTCGATGTTCAACGAATTGATAAAGGAGATCTACCGCCTCCAATCTAACGTCGCCAAAATATTTAGAGAGAAATTCGATCAACTTGCAGGGCACAAAAAGACAATATCTGAACTGATTGAAAACCTTGACGTTCAATCCAGCAGTCTGACAAAAAAAGCTCAAGAGAAACGCCGAAAGCTTAACGCCGCTCTCCAATCGCAAAATAAGAATCTTGAGGAGAGAATTTCCTCCGACTCTCAACTGCACACTCAGTGCGAAAGAATCGGCGATTCAATTGGCCAGTCGATCGTGGCCTTGCAAAGCCAGGACATGATAAATCAAAAACTGCAGCATATTTTCGAGATCGCGAAAGACATCAAACAAAGAAAAGCTATTCTGAGCGAAAGCAAGGATCGAAAAGAGAGATATCAGCAATTTAGATTCATAGAAAAAGCCTCTATCGTAATCGTTAATCAAATACAGGCCATAATAGCCGAGCTGGCAGTCGTAGAGAAAAGCATTAAAGAAAATCTCATATTTATAGCGAACTCAGCTTCAGCTATAGAACAGTCTAGCATAGCAACGTCGCAGGATTGGAATCGCATCGACACGTCCGGGCAAGATGGAACCCACGATTTGAACCAGGCTCTTGACGACGCCGAACAGATTGTCTGCCAAACTGAAAAGGTCCTGGAAAACGGATTCTCTAAAATCCAACCGATTCGCGGAATGGCTTCAAACGTAACCGAGATCATTCTGGGACTTTCCTCGAAGCTGCACGTTATTGGATTAAACGCCGAACTTCACGCTGGGCAGATGCATGGCTGCTACGGTCTTAAAACCATTTCGGCCAACACAAGCAGAGTCTCTATCGAGACGCGATCGCTTTGTCAGTCCGTCTCTACGAAATTAGACTCGCTGGTCGAGAGCCTTAACACGAACGTCAACGATTTCGAAACCCTCTACCAGGAAGCTAAATCGGACCGGATTCGACTAAGCGATCAATGCCCAATCGAGCGCGAAAATCTTCACCAATTCGAATGTGATTATGAATTCAGCGAAAGTTCGATTTCAGAATATATCCAAAAACTGAGTACATTAATAGCGAATGAAGGCGGAAATCTGGATCTCAGAGAACTGATGGCCGGCGACTTGAATAAACTCGAGAACGAGTTAAGACTTCTTTCGGAGGAGGCAAAAGAGCAGGCCGATCTGCTTAACGAGAATATCGATATCTCGGGAATAACAGACACGCTTCTCGAACGTTATACCATGCAGTCTGAGAAAAATGTTCATCTCAAAAGCATGGGGGTCTCGGTTCTCGAGCCACCACAACGGCCGCGAGAGCCAGTGACCATCCAATTCAACGAAGACACTCAGTATAGCTATGCGTCGCAGGAAAATGGAATCGATCCATTCTTTGAGGATTTCAATGTTAGCCAAGAGCCGGAAAAGGAAGAATCCGAAAAGGTAAACGCATCCAAGTCGCAGAATTATGGGGACAACGTAGAGCTATTCTAATCTTCATCTTCTATCAAGCTAACTTGCTGGGCCGATAGATGGAAGATGAGGAAGACGATGGAAGAACAGGAAAGCTCTAGACCTGCCAAACGCAGAAGTCGTCGGAATGCAATGACCAGCTATCCGAATCTACGATCTTAAGACGCAGGCAAGTATTCAGCGAAGCAACGTCACACCGCCGTCAATGTCATAAGCGGAACCCGTAATGAAGGAGGCATCATCGCTACAGAGAAAAACGGCTAACCCAGCTATATCCTCTGGCTTTCCCATTCTCCCGATTGGCTGGTATTCGGAAAGCTCTGCCAAGTACTCTTCCTTTCTATCCGCATAGTGCTCATCGACAAAGCCTTCCAGAAGCGGGGTACGAATTCTGGCCGGGCAGATGCAATTGCAGCGAATGCCATGCTGAACATAGTCGCGGGCGACCGATAAAGTCATGGTCAAAACAGCCCCTTTGCTCATGGAATAGGCAAAACGATCATGTATCCCCAATTTGCTGACAATCGAGGCCATATTGAGAATCACCCCACTCCCCTGCTCTTTCATTCCGGGAACTACCGCATGCAGACAGTGGTAGACTCCTTTGACGTTGATCCGATAGACGCGATCCATCTCTTCCGGCGTAATCGCCTCGACGTTGCCGATCGAAGAAACCGCAGCGTTATTCACCAAAATATCAATACGCTCGATTGAATCTATAGCCGCTTGAACGCTCTCCTCGGAAGCCACATCAACCTGAATAAAATCAGCCTGACCACCCGATTCCTTGATTTCAGAAACAACGCTTTGGCCAGCTTCCGTATCCAGTTCCAGAACATTTACGCTAGCGCCACTCTGGGCGAAGCGATGAGCCATAGCCTTGCCAATGCCAGAGCCTCCACCCGTGATCACTGCTCTTTTTCCTTCAAAAAGATTCATAGACGAAACTGTCAGAGGAGCATGAGGCAATTTCAAGAATTATAAGAAGTTAGAACCCATATGTACTATTTACGCAATGGAAGAGCTAATCTTGAACAGCCTAGGGTCTGGAGAACGCATCGCTTGAAGCGACGAGGACTACTAAATCTCTGAAGCCACCACCATGCTTACCCAGCGATTCGATGATCGAGTCAATTTCTGGCCTATCCGAAATTTCAATACGACGACCGAGAGCATAGGCTAGCATCTTTTCCGTTAGAGCATGGACGAATTCCCCTTTTCTCTCCAGAAGGGCTTTTTTGAAATCCACGATGTCGTGAAAGTCAGACCCATTGGGCAATGATCCCGAAGCATCGATGTCCCCACCCTCCTCGTATTCATTTCTCCATTGCCCAATGGCATCGAAGTTCTCCAAAGCGAAACCAAGCGGATCGATCTTGCGATGACACTCATTGCAAGAAGTCACGTTGCGATGTTTTTGCAGCTGATCTCGGATCGTCTTCGCTCCTCGAATATCAGGATCGAGCGGTTCTACATCTGGCGGTGGTGGAGAAGGAGGAGTACCTAGCAAATTCTCCAGAAGCCAAACGCCACGTAAGACGGGCGACGTATCGACGCCATTGGCTGTGACCGTTAGCACGCTGGCTTGGCCAAGCAAGCCGCCTCTCCGCGGGTCGCTGAGCGACACTTTTCGAAACGCCCTACCCTCGACGTTCGAGACGCCATAGAGCTTGGCCAGAGATTCGTTCATGAAAGAGTAGTTCGCATCTAGGAAATTCGAAACGCTTTTGTTTCCATCTAAAGCATCCTTAGTAAAAAGCTCCGTCTCGCGACGCATAGCATGCTCCAAATCTTGGGCGTAATAATGCTCGAATTTTCCTCGGTCCGGAGGCGTGTCTCCGAGACTGCGCAGCGTCAGCCAGCTGTCGAGAAATCCGCTCACGAACCGGGCAGAACGATCATCCTCGATCATTCTAAGTATTTGTTTATTAAATACATCGGGATCGCTCAGTCGGTTTTTCTTGGCCAGTGAGAAAAGTTCTTCATCCGGCATCGATCCCCATAGGAAATAAGACAGTCGTGAAGCCAGAGCGTAATCGTCCAGCCGATACGAAGTCTTATTGCTAACCGGTTCTTCCAAATACAGGAAAGCAGGAGAGCAAAGAGCCGCCTTGAGACCGCCCTTGAGGGCATCGAATGGATCATGACCTGAGTCCAATCGAGAGGTTACTACCTTCATGAGACTGGCCAGCTCTTCTTTGCTAGCGGGGCGACGATAAGCCTTATCTGCAAAGTTCTTTAAGATGCGTTTCGTTTTCCTAGGATTGAATTCTTCATCCCCAATCATTGCCTGCCAGCTAGGGGTCGGCCACTCATCGTAGAAAGGGCCATTTATCTCCACTTCATGAATACGAATGTGCGGGATCACGCCGTGCTTAATAGCAATCACCATATAGTCTGCTTCGCGATCCTCTTCAGGCATACTGTCGCCTAATCGCTTAAGGGCCGCGTTGGAGGCTTCGCGGAAACCAGGCCGAATGTTCATCGAACCATTCACATAGGTGAAACGAGGCGAGAATCCCTCATCTAGCCACACTCTCGTCGTGTACCATTGGGGACCGTCGTCCGAGAGCTCGAAAGTTCCCAAGTCGGCTTCGTAGGGCTGAGGCAAATGCAGAGCTCCAAAGCGACGATGCCCTGGCACTATCCGAAGGAGCATTGGATCTTCCGGATCGTTAGGCACTCTCTTTCGATCGAAATCGTGGTAGCGATTCATCGCTTCAGCCAGGACCCGTATCTCGTAGGTTCCGCCGTGAGGAACACCATCCTCAAATGCCAGGAGCGGTCCGTGGGAGCCAAAGTGACGCAAAGTATTAGGCGCCTCGTAAACATTAAGATATCTTTGGCCGTGGGCTCGCTGGTGTCGCCTGTTCAACTCCGACTGCTGCTTGAAATCGCCATCGAATCGCCAGGTTTGCGGGTCGGGCATTTTCTGAAAAGAGAGGGCTTTTTCTACCACCGCATCAGCTGCTGTCATGTATTTCCGAAGCAAATACCCAGACGTCACTAGCGTCTCGCCTACGTTATCCAGATGCTCGATGGTCCGCTCGCCCGGAAAGGATTCCGTGGGATCGAACATGCTCATGTCCATCTGAAAGAGATCGCGCACAGTATTGAAATACTCGCGATGGCTGAGGCGGCGAAGAATGGTTTCCCCTGGCTCCTCCTCTCGGGTATCATAAGCATGGTCGACCGCTCGCGTCAGCCAGTTGATAACGGCCTGTTTCTCGGAATCGCCGGGCTGCTTCTCCTCTTCTGGCGGCATGTCTCCCAGATTCAAAAGATCCAACATATCCTGGAAATCAATCAGCTTATCATCATCGGAAATCGGATACGATAGCACATCAAAGCGACGCTCCCCCTTCTGCTTTTCCGGACCGTGGCAGCGAATGCAATAGGTATCCAGAAAAGGACGAATGGAGGATTGATATGTCAGATTGTCGAGAGGTTCAGTTGCATGGATTTTTGGCGCGAAGCCCACAAGCAAAAGAGCCAGCGCAATGGCTGAGGCTTGGAGATCCGTCTTCATTGAACTACGCCGAGAAACGCAAGCCTCACTACCCTGCTTAAACGTAAGGGAAAACATACTGTTTATGAAATGCTTTCCAGGCCAGATAGCGTCCCGGTGCTCGTTCCGAAGAAATCCGTCTCAACCCCGAAGCGTTGCAGCATGGAGAGGTAAAGGTTGCAAAGCGGAACGCGTTTGCCCTTTTCCGAAGGGTACACCTTGTGTTCGCCCAATTTAAACCCACCTCCAGCTAGAATAATAGGCAAATCCGTATTCACGTGCGAATTGCCATTTCCCATGCCACTGCCAAAAAGGACCATGGTGCTATCGAGGAGACTTTGCTCGGATCCGGCTTGTTTAAGCGATTTAAGCTTTTCCAGAAAGCGAGCGAATTGCTCCATTTGATAAAGTTCGATCGTAGTTAGGCCCTCGATACGCTCAGGTAATTTACCGTGGTGAGAGAGACCATGATATCCCTTTTTAATGCCGAAGAAGGAAGTATCGAAATCAGCTCCAGCCATTTCGAAGGAAGCGACGCGCGTCGAATCGGTCTGCAGAGCGATGGCAATCAAGTCGTAGAGAATCGGGATGTCCTCCACCAGACTGCGATCTTCCGGTTCCGGCATGGTCGGCTTTGGCTTGGAAACGCTGCGCCAGCGTTTGTCCAACTCCAAGCTCGTCTCGACATCGCGCACGGAAGTGAAATACTCGTCCAGCTTCTCTCGATCCTTCTGACCCAGTCGATGTTCGAGGCTTTTGGCCGTATCCAAAACCGAATCCAGAATGGAACGATTCAATTCGAAATTATCAGCTGCGATTTGCTGGGCATTAGCGTCATCGTTGATGAAGAGTTTACGGAAAAGCTCGCGCGGACCCTGGATAGGCGGAACACGCACACCAGACCGGGTCCAAGACATTTGACAGCCTCCGTGAAGCCCGTCCTCCGATCCAACTGTCAGCGAGGGAAAGCGTGTTTCCGCTCCCATATGTTCAGCCGCTCGCTGGTCGACCGTCATGTTGCCTTCAGGCATTCCTTTGGCATCCGACATCTTTACGCCACTTAAAAAGGTGTGAACGGAAAAATGCCCTCCCTTGATATCGTGGTCGAGATGAGAGAAGACGGTGAAATCCTTTCGAAAAGACTCGAGAGGAGCCAGCAGCTTCGTCATCTGATAGTTCGCGCCGGCCTGCTTCGGGAAGAAAGCCTCGGGATACATGCCGAATGAATTGCCAACGCAAACCATTCGCGTGGGCGATTTGGCGATGGCGACCTTGATGCCAGGCGAAGAGGCTTTAGCTGAAAGCGACTCCAAAGCTGGCAAGGCCAGGGTAGCGAAAGAAGATTTAAGAAAAGCTCTCCGATTCATTATTATAAAGGATCAATATGGGTTTCTGGAGCAGCTAGAATCTGATTGGAAATTCTGCCAAACTCTACTCGATAACAGGAGACTTGCTAGTCAGATCGGAAAAAAGTCGCTCATTCTCGGCTGGGCTGGATCGATATCCTTTAAGTATCAAGAATTAAAGAGACGAAAGTAACGGCATACCGCCAACTGGAAAATTTGGGATTACCTCTATCAGATTCACGATTGTAATCGAAACGAGGCTACGCCAGCCTGACCACGCTCCATGACCGTCGATCAACCTGACTCCCCTCCCTTGCCCCGTTTAAGTGTAGCGCTTGTTCCCGTGATCTCGCTCGTCTTATTTCTTTTCATCGCGATTCGCTTTTTCGACATAGCCCCTCATTTGCCTATCATTTTGGCCACGGCTGTCGGAGTATTGATAAGTCTGAAACTTGGCCATAATTGGGAATCGTTGCAGGCGGCTATTGTGAGGGGTATCAGCATGGCCATGCCGGCTATCCTGATTCTTATGGCCATCGGCATATTAATCGGAGCTTGGGTAGCTAGCGGCGTGGTGCCACTGATGGTTTTCTATGGGCTGAAACTCCTCTCGCCAAGCGTCTTCCTGGTCGCGTCCTGCCTCATCTGCTCAGTCGTTTCTTTTGCTACTGGAAGTTCCTGGTCAACCGTTGGCACCGTAGGGGTCGCCTTGATAGGCGTAGGACAAGGACTGGAGGTGCCGTTGGCCATGGTGGCCGGAGCCATTGTTTCAGGAGCTTACTTCGGAGATAAACTGTCCCCACTATCGGACTCGACGAACTTAGCCGCCGCTGTCGTTGGATCGTCGCTCTTCGAGCATATTCGGCACATGCTATATACGACCGTTCCCAGTTTGCTAATCTCGCTTCTGTTGTACGGCATTCTTGGATCGCGCATTTCATCCAGTACCAATGATACTAGCAATATGGATACGCTCATCGGAGCGTTATCGGAAAACTTTGTATTGAGCCCTTTGCTGCTGATCGCGCCACTGGGCGTGATCGTTTTGATAGCCCTACGCGCCCCCGCCCTTCCAGCGATGCTGGCTGGAGCGTTGATCGGCGGCCTATCGGGAATTTGGATACAAGATCTTTCCTTCAAGGAAATGCTGGAAGCCATGCAGGTCGGCTACGTAAGCGAAACCGGTATTCCCGGCGTGGACGAACTGCTGACGCGAGGAGGACTCGAAAGCATGTTCTTCACCATTTCGCTCATTCTTTGCGCCATGGCCTTCGGCGGACTGATGGAACGATCGGGCATGCTCGAATCGATAGCTCGCTCAATACTCAATGCTGCCAAGAATACGGGTAGCCTGGTGACCGCCACGGTTGGAACCTGTATCAGCATGAATATTATGGCTCCTGACCAGTATCTGTCCATAATCGTCCCCGGTCGCATGTACAAAGACGCTTTTCAGAAGGCGAAGCTAGCCCCTAAAAACCTTTCCCGCTGTCTTGAAGACGCCGGCACACTTTCCTCTCCCCTGGTGCCCTGGAATACTTGCGGGGTCTTTGTTATGGGAGCTCTAGCTGTAAATCCGTTGCTCTACCTGCCATTCGCTTTCCTCAATTTGATCAACCCCATTCTATCCATCATTTATGGATACACGGGTTGGACCATGGAAGCGGCGGAAGAAAAGGAATAGCCAGTCATGCATTCCGCTCAATGGGACCTATCGATTTCGTCTTGCCAATGGATGGCAAACAATCGATCGCCACTATGAAAGTAAACATAGTCGGATGCGGCCTATCCGGTATTACCGCGGCAATACTTTTGAAGGATAAGGGCCACAGCGTAGAGATATTCGAAACGAGACCGCATATTGGCGGAAATTGCTATGACTTGAAAGTAGGCAATGTCACCGTCCATCAATATGGCTCCCATATTTTTCATACGAACGATGAAGCGGTATGGAACTTTCTGAATCGATACACGAAATTCAACAATTACATCCATAGAGTTAGAGCCAATACGAAGGAGGGCTTGATCTCGATTCCATTCAGCAGGAAAACCGCCGAGCAGATCGGTAGAGATCTTGATCCCGAAGAAATTCAAGAACTCGTATTTCGAGACTACTCGGAACGACAGTGGGGCATTCCGTGGGAAGAATTGCCCAAATCAATCTCAGGTCGCGTACCCAATAAACGGGATAATTTCGACGACAGGTATTTCACAGACGAATTTCAAGGCCAACCAATAAATGGATACACGGCTATGTTCAACGCCATGCTGGACGACATTCCAGTGCAACTCGGGGTTGGTCCTGACGCATGGAAAGGGCGGAAATGCGACAAGCTGATCTACACAGGCAAAGTGGATGCGTATTTCGACTACAAATGGGGCAGACTCCCCTACCGCTCCTTGAGGTTCGAGCATTTCAAGGCGTCCAAGGATAATTTGTATTCATTTAGTAATGGCGCAGTGATCAACGAGTGCAACCGGAACCCCTACAACCGGACCATGGACAACAGCGTGTATTTAAACGAGGATGTCGATGAAACCATCCTGACCAGAGATTATCCAGAAGAGCATGACGAAAACAATCTTCCGATCTACCCGAAGAACTTTGGCCTAGGCGCAGAATTATATAGCGGTCGATACAAGAAAGCGGCTGCCTCGGAAGCGGACACTCTCTTTCTAGGCAGGCTGGCCACTTATAAATATTTAGACATGTGGATGGCCGTTAAGCAGGTGATGGTAAAGCTGGAAGGAGTTTCGTGAAGCAGACGAATCGCTATTATATTTCTAGAAACTACCGTTCTCTATATGATGCGGCCGGGAAGGCGAAAACCGACTGCGAAAAGATTTTAGCAGCAAACGGCTGGATTAACTTAGGCTTCAGACAAACCAGCTTCAAGAATTCCATTGTGAGCACCTTGGTTAGCCTTCTAAGCATTTGCCGAGGCGTGGCCCTGTTAAAGCCAGGAAGCCTTCTTTGCATTCAATATCCTCTTAAAAAGTTTCTGAGGCTTGTTCTATGGGCAGCTAAAAGAAAAAAATGCCACATCGTCACCATTGTTCACGACTTGTATGGCATGAGAAAAAGAGGGATTAGTTTAGAAAAGGAAATGTCTCTGTTGGCCCATTCTCATTGCCTAATCGTCCATAACGAGAAAATGAAGGAATGGCTAAAAGAACACGGGGCCACTTCTAGAATGGAAATCCTGGAAATTTTCGATTATCTACACCAGGGGGTTCCAAGGAGCGCATTGAGAAATGAATCGGAATCCCGCTATTCAATTGTCTATGCAGGAAGACTTAAAGATAAGAAAAACAGCTTTTTATATAAGCTAGAACAGCTGCCTAAAGGGAACTTCATGTTCGTCTTTTATGGCGCAGGGTTTCAGTCATCCGAAATTCAAAGCGAAGATGGCATGGTCGAGTATCGAGGTTTTTTTCCCGCCGATGAGGTCGTAGAGCGCATCGAAGGCTCGTTCGGCCTCGTTTGGGACGGTCAATCGATCGACACCTGCAGCGGCCAATACGGCGAATATCTGGAATACAATACGCCGCATAAGTGCTCACTCTACCTTCAATGCGGCTTGCCTCTCATCATTTGGTCAAAAGCCGCCATGGCCGAATTCGTGGAAAAATATGATGTCGGCTTTTGCGTCGAATCCTTGACCGAGATCCCTGCCTTGCTCGGTCAAATCGACGATGCTGATTATGCGCGGATTCAGCGGAACGCTCTAGAGATAAGAGAACTCATCTCTTCCGGGCATTTCTTGAAAACCGCGCTAGAGAAGGCCGAATAAGGCATTGTTTGAAAAAAACCAGTAGACATTGGCGCTTTCAGAGGAAGGTCAGGCCAAATCTGCTTGGCTTTTCAAAACTTAACAATAGCTTAACGACTTTGTAACGGATATTCCTTTCAATTCCCCAAGGAACGCTCCTTCCCGAGCCAAGCGACTTGATACGCTTCAACTATCCGAGACGAAAAAAAACTCTTCATTAGTCCTTATTGTCCTGCGAAACGCAGTCCTTATGGCAGCTCCCCGACAATTCCTTTTCATCGATCCATACTTCGAGAAACGCCGCCAAAGCGTGGCAAAGATTCTTTTTGATCCCGATCGACTCAAGAACCAGA
Source organism: Opitutaceae bacterium (assembly GCA_028281165.1). Lineage (GTDB taxonomy): Bacteria > Verrucomicrobiota > Verrucomicrobiia > Opitutales > Opitutaceae > JANQRT01. The sequence goes on from JANQKI010000226.1 coordinate 36,527, forward strand.
AACGCATTACCAGAGAACTGAAAGGCAGGGGCTCCACCTATTTCTTCAATTTTGCGGGGAAGAACTGCGTGTTGCGACATTATTGGAGAGGAGGATTCGCTCGAAAACTCTCCAAGGATGGCTATCTCTGGCTCGGCTTGAAGCGATCTCGCGCCTATCGGGAATGGAAGATACTGGAAAAAATCCGCGAACTAGGATTGCCAGCTCCCAGGACCGTTGCCATACGAATTCAAAGACAAGGGCTTGTTTGCCGTTCGGATATTGTGACAACTGAGATCGAGGGAGCTGAGTCCTTTGGAAATCTCTTGCGAAACGGTCTTATGGAAACCGATGTTTGGGAAAAAATAGGAAGCGTCATCAGAAAATATCACGACCACAGCATCTTCCATCAGGACCTGAACGCGAACAATATTCTAGTCAATCAAGACCAGATTTATCTCATCGACTTCGATCGGGCTCGAATCTGCAAAGGGGAATGGTGGAAACCGCGCATGCTAGGCCGGCTCAAGGGAGCTTTGGAAAAATCGAAGTTCAAGTATCAATCTTTTCACTACAACGACAAAGACTGGCAAGCGTTGATGGCAGGCTATGAAGCCGCCTGAGTCTATCTGCATCCTTCGTCTCTCGGCCCTTGGCGACGTAACGCATGTCCTGCCGATCATCCATACGCTGCAGAAGAGCTGGCCAGAAACGCGGCTGACCTGGATCATAGGAAGCTCGGAATATCAGCTCGTGGGCGATCTGCCCAATGTCGAGTTTATTGTATTCGATAAAGGGAAAAGGCTCGGCTCCTATGCAAAGCTATGGAAATCGCTACGCCACCGCGCTTTCGATATCCTGCTCGGACTTCAAGTGGCTTTTCGAGCAAATCTTATTTATCCTCTAATAATAGCTAAACGAAAAATTGGATACGATAAAGCTCGTTCCAAAGACGGGCATGGCTGCTTCGTCAATGAACGGATTCCGCAACAAAGCGGACAGCATGTTGTGGATTCGTTTTTCAGTTTCCTTGAGACTATCGGGCTAAGCGATCGCGTCTACGACTGGTCGCTCCCCCTTCCGGAAAGCGCGGAGACCTTCGCGGAAAGCCATGTCGGCTCGCAGGATAGCTTTGTGGCGATAAGCCCCTGCTCGAGCAATCCGCTAAGGGATTGGAAAGCGGATCGCTACGCAAGGATAGCTGATTATGTAATGCAAAATTTGGGACAAAATGTTGCGCTATGCGGCGGCCCTAGCGAAGCGGAAGCCGCTATGGGTAAAGAAATAGAGAACGCCACGAAAACTAGTCCACTTAATTTAATCGGCAAAACCTCGCTGAAAGACAATCTAGCCGTGCTAAGACGAGCGACCCTTCTCATTAGTCCGGATTCAGGGCCTGCTCATATGGCCACTTGTGTAGACACCCCAGTCATAGGCCTTTACGCGACAAGCAATCCTGGACGCACAGGTCCCTACCGAAGCATCGATCTTTGTGTCGACGCATACGACCAGGCTTCTCGAAAATATCTGGACAAACCAGCTTCGAAAATCAAATGGGGCAAGAGACTCGTGTATCCAGGAGTCATGGACCTGATTACCCCCGACGATGTGATTGGGAAATTGGATAGATTCTTCAAGATAGAAGAGAAATCTGGTTAGCGACAGTCAACCTACATGTCTCAAACCGAAAAGCTGGAGGGAAAGGTTCTGGAACCTTATCTGAAAAGGAAGCGTCAAGCCTATCGTTGGAGTTCCGCCTTTAGGCGGCAAGATGGGCTCTCGAGGCCGCCTAAAGGCGGAACCCCAACGGGCTGATTCGCAGCGCATTGAGAATAGGATACGTTTCGAACAGGCTCACACTTCCGTCTCGGCTGGATTGCTTGAAAAGCGTTGCTGAGCTAGTTCTTCCAGATCTTGCTCATCGTCTTCCTCGTTTTCGCTATTGGCTGCAACTGGTCTTTCTCCAGCAGGATAGGTGATCACTACCGATTCAGCCCCTTCAGCATCGGTATCCACATAGATAGCGCCGTTTAAGCTGGTAGCCATGCCCTGCGCTTCTTGCAGGTCGATCTTCTGATCGCTCTGCAGTATCCCTTTACTCGATACGCGAATGCTGATGTTGTTTTCGTCGGAAATAGTAGCCGTCAAAGAAACCACACCTTCCCGGAGCGACTGAGCGGTTTTTTCGATCAAGGATCCGAGAAGCCCCTGTATTCTCTCCGAATGACTCACCGATGTAATTGATTCTGAAGCATCCGAAACAAACGACAAGAGAGGAAACTTCGCTTCAGCTTCTTCCGTCACACGGCGAAGTAGATCCGCCATAGATTCGCCAGAACCCAACTGCTTAACAAGCATCTGCTCGCCGCTTTCGTAGCTCTTGAGCAAGGCTATTTGCTCCGCGCTCTGACGGCTGATTTCCGTAATGTCTTCGTACATACGAGAAAGGGAGGAATCCGTCCAAGTCGACTTCAGTTGATCAGCAATCCGCTGGATGGATTTAGTACCGGCAGTGAGCTCTTGAATGAAACGAGGCAGCCACAAGCTACTGAAAGCGCTCTCTTGAACGGCCTTACGCATTTGTTCGTAAATCTCATCGCTACGACGGTCCACCTCTACCTCAATGTTTCGCTTCCCTTCCTCTTCGAGCTGATCGGCCAGCTCGACATTCTTGGCCTCAAGATTTTTCAAGGCGTTGCGAAGATCATCGAGTAGCACGTTCTTCTGAACAATTTCCTTATCTTTCGTCTCGTTATGCTCTTTCGCCTTCTCGAGCCTCTCGTCAGCCCATTCCCACTTGCTTTCGATCTCGGCTAAGCTGGCCTCCATATCGCGAATGTTTTGCGACTGACTTTCGAGCACGAAGCGCAAACGGACGAATTCGATGACCGAGGACTCTTTAGCAAAGGTCTCTTTCAAACGGTTGGTCTCAGCCTGGCGAACCAAGGTTTCTACAGGTTCGACCACCGTTCGGATCAAGCGGAGGTAGATTCCCGCAAAAAGCAGGGCAACCACTACTAGAACAGCCAAAGCCAAATGAGTGCCATTCAAGTTAAAGGGAGCCGTTATGGAAGTCCGAGCCGACTCGAAGGCAGGGAGGGAAAGGAAAGCAACAGTCACTAAGGCAATACCAGCCAGGACAGAGAAATAACGGATGAGAGTAGAACGAAAACCGATCATCGTTTTGTTGGATTTAACAGGATTGGAACGTTTGTCTCCGATATTTTCCCATCCGTCAAGCTGAGCATTCCCTATTATAAAGGCGAAGTTCACTCAACTTGCTTTATGAAAGTCGCTTAGATCCACGCTGCCTAAATTGCTATTCTTTTAGCCCAGGCTCTGTTTGACCAACTATCGAAGAACCGATTTTCTATTTCGCGAAGGAAATATCCGAGAGCTTCCCGGCTCCAAACCTCCAACCCCAATCTCTCCATGACTCGCAAAAAAATCCCTCCAACTCTCAACGTCTTGTCAATTCTCATACCGCTCGCTTTCGCGTTTGCTACTGACAATACTCTGGCCCACGAAGGACATGGGTTCGGCAGTGAGGTGATCTATCTCTGGGAAGATGGAGCTCCTGGTTCTGAAGGACAAACAGCCCCTGAAAGGTACATTCCTAGAGCTGAAGCCGTTCCAGGCGAAACGCCCTTCGTCGATCCGTATCATAGAATCAGCGACATTCATAATCCATCGCTAACCGCATTTTTTCCGCCCGAACATCTAGCAAACGGTTCCTCATGCATCATTCTGCCCGGCGGTGGTCACAAATATTTAGTGTTCGATCTCGAAGGGACCATGATCGCCAAACGATTGAACGAATTCGGAATCGCCGCCTTCGTCTTGAAGAGCAGGCTTTCGAAAGCCAAAGATTCGACTTATGAGAGAGACGTCCATGAGCTAGCTGATGCCCAGCGCTCAATACGATTGGTAAGAAGTCGAGCAGCGGAATGGGGCCTCGATCCCAAGCGCATCGGTTTCATGGGCTTCTCGGCTGGAGGCGAAGTAGCTTGTCTATCCCAGCTCCATTACGATGCTGGCGACAAGGAGAACGCCGATCCTATTGAACGGGCTTCTTCTCGTCCTGACTATTCCGTGATCGTTTACGGCGTCACCGATGCAGGAGCGTATCCAATACCTGAAGACGCCCCACCTGCTTTCATCATGATCTGTGGCGATGACAAAAAGCCTATCGAGCATGCCCTATATTACATAGAACTTAAGAAAGCCGATATTCCAGCAGAACTGCACATCTACACCAATGGCGGCCACGGCTTTGGATTCGACGGTCGAACTCCCGAATGGAGCCTCCATCCTGTAGCCAATTGGGACCTACGCCTCAAAGAATGGCTAACCGACATGAAGTTTATGCGGGAGTACTAAATAAAGAGCCCAGTGGCGAGCG
>JANQKI010000262.1 GCA_028281165.1 Opitutaceae bacterium
ACTCAGGTGGCTCGCCTGATCCAAACCGATAGAAACGACACCGTTGAAGGAGTCTCGAATGTTCTCCGTCCCGGAGCCAATTCGCAATATCAAGTCAACGATGGCTCAATCGAAAAGCTAGGCATTGGCATTACTGCCCAGTGGAAGCCCAGCGAGGATGTGAATATCATCTTTGATTACCTTACCAACGAAAACGATACGATACGTCAGCAAAACAACATGCGCCATCGCACGACTGGCAATGGATCTACCATTTTGAATGCAACGGTCATAGAGACGCCGGAATTCCCCCTTATTGGAGGTGTTCTTGATTTCGCCGTATTCAGCGAAGGCTTTAACGGTATTCGTGGAAATGGGGGCGCTATCCAAGGCGTGGGTACGCTTACCACTTTTCTGCGCAACGATGACGTGTATGGAACGCGCGTCGAGTGGAATCCCAACCAGGGCGCATTCACTTACTCCTTCGACGTTTCTCATAGCGAAAGCGAATTCGACCGAGACAATCGTATTCTGACCTTCAATTTCAACGATGTTCCTGACGGCTTCTATTGGGATCGCAATGTGTCGGGAATGCCTTTCATGGAATTCCTCCCCAACTCAGTGACCGGGGAACGTTATAATCCCGCCAACTCTTCTCCGACCCTAGGCAATCTTGGTTTTAACGTTATCAATCTTGGAAATGAAGAAGACATATTCGCTTTCGACGTTGAATGGGACGCCGATAAAGGCGGTGATGGATTCAAATTCTCCAAGGTGTATGCAGGATACAAATACCGCGAACGCAGCGCGGATACTGTATTCAATGTTTTCCGCTTCAACGCAGGCACTCGAAGGAACACTATCTTGCCGGACAGTGGCTTGACCGAAAGCGACGTTCCAGCCTTTACTTCCTATAAGCGCGATTTCCCGTCGCCGGATGGGGGATTTCTAAGCGAAATCGAAAGACTTCAAACCAGAGAATGGTTTTCGCCAAGCAATGAGGGCGTATACGATTTCTGGATGCCGCTGATTAATAACTCATCTCTGGTACCAGATCTTCCTGGAGGATTCATGGCTCGTGATCCAAATGCTGGAGGAGGAGGCCAAAATCGATATGAACAGGCCGATGAAGAAGTGGATGCCTTTTACCTCATGACTGATTTCGAGGGAACCATGGGCGAAACGAAATTCAGAGGTAATATCGGCGTGCGCTATCACGACACCGCCGTTTTCAGTTCGGGCTTCCGTTCACGCCCTGATACGGTTGGCGATACCGTCAGTGGCCCTGAAGGGTTTGTTTACGATAGCAATGGAGAGATTGTGAATATCCAGAGCGCTCTCGAGAGGGATCAAGGCGGGTACAGCGACTGGTTGCCAAGCGCTACGATTACCTTCGATCTTTCTGACGAATTCGTACTTCGTCTGGCCGCTTCTAGCGTGATTTCTCGTCCAAATCTCAGCGCAATTGCGGGATCTTCAAGTGTTAGCCCAAGTTTCGAGTTTGGAGAAGCGAACGTTGTGGATGGGGTAAACATTACGGGACGCGATGTGAACCTGGCGCCGTTCGAAGCCGACCAAAAGGAAGCTATTATAGAATGGTATCCCAGTACCGTTGGAACGTTCTTGGCTCTTGGATATTTTGAAAAGGACATCAAGTCCTTCAACTTCACCGAGTCCTTCTCCCCCAGTTCCTGGACTATCGGTGGTGTGACCTATGTTGATAGCGATGCTTTCGATGTTCAGGTCAGCGCTCCGACTAGTAATTCCGATGGAGCGAAAGTAACGGGAGCCGAGTTTCAGGTACACGTTCCTTTCAATCAGTTCCTTAAGGGCAAACTTGGCAACTTTGGTCTCCAAGGTTCCTTTACAAAATTGTTCGATAATGATACTTCGCTCTTGGACCCAATAACCGGAGCCAATCTTCCGCTGAACGGAGCATCTGAGGATAACTACTCGATCGTAGCCTACTATGTGGCCGAGAAATTCTCATGGCGTTCGTCCTACACCTATCGCGGAAGAAATCTCGTCAGTCCCAATACCCAAGGAGGCGCTCTCTTTGACGAAGCCTACCGCTCTTGGGACATGAACTTTACCTACAGGCTGAACAAGAACGTATCGCTGAGACTGCAAGCTCTTAATCTCTTGGAGCAGGCTCGCAAGCAAACCTTCGCCAATGGACTGTTCCCATACAGCTATTCCCAGAATGGTCGCAGCATCATTGGCGGCGCTCGCTTCAAGTTCTAAGCCTTTCGCTTACGAAGTTTAGATTTTTCAACGCGTGTGAATGCTCTTTGTAGCGTTCACACGCGTTTTCTTTTCCTAAAGAAACTTGGATTACGGTAAGGGTCGAATGGGTTTCCTGTTTTGATTGACCCTTAGGCCTTTTTCGTAGGTATTTTCCGAGTACAGCTCGTTGTAAGGCAGGCTGCCTAGATTAACGAGAATGGACCGAGCTCTCTGTTTAACTACATTCGCTTCAGTTTCCACCATATCAAGCAGTTTCGCTTCCGCGTGTAGTTTAAGACTCGAGGGATTGGTTAATGACCAGGACTCGAGCAATGAATAAGCTTCTACAGATTTGTTCCGCATCTGTTCAAGAAGGATCTGAGTCCGATAAGCGTCGTCGTTTGCTACCGCGAATGCAGCTGCGGCTGCTACGAAGGGATCTTCTTTTTTTGCTAAATTACGCAGGATCTTGTCGGTTCGCTCGGCAACCTCGGGCATTCCCGCTATTGCCAGGCAAGCCCAGTAAACGATTTCAGGATAGGAACTATCGAGTTGCTCAATGAGTTTCTCCCCATCTTGAACACTCTGGCTAGAAGCTTGCTCGGCAATCCAATGGAGGTCTTCGAGCGGGTAGGATGTGTCTCGAATATGAGAATACAAATCCACTTCCCGGTCGCGTCGTGAGGGCGGGAAGAATCCCAGATCGCTTGTTTCACGAATGTGTTTCGACAGGTTTCGGCGGAATATTTGAAGCGTATCCAAGTAATTGGGATCCGTCGCAAGATCTTTAACTTCAAATGGATCTTCGACGATGTTGTAAAGGGCCTCCATGGGTTTCTGTTCGAAGGCGTAGCGATGGTCCCCATCAAGTCTATTTCCAAGAAAGGCTCTATCCCACGCCTGATTAGAAGGCATGCCCCATTGGAAGAAATTGCGAATGGCGAGAGGCTTTTGCGGAACGTAGTATCGAATGTATTTGAAACGGCCATCCGTTACGCTGCGAAAAGGATCGAAGTGGTCTTCTTGATTGCAGCGGAAACCGTATTGGAATTTTCGTGGCGCTGTCGCGAAATCTCCTAAAAACGCCTTTCCTTGCATGTGTTCGGGTGTCGGGATACCGGCGATGCTAAGAAGAGTAGGCGCTAGATCGACAAAACCGATGAGACGATCGTTTTCACTGCCTGGCTCGCCATCGAGTAGATGCTCCCATTTTTCGGGAGCGAAGATGATGAAAGGTATACGTAGTCCCGTTTCGTTTACGAATCCTTTTCCTCGTGGCAAGCTGCCTCCGTGATCCGAATAGACGAATATGATGGTATCTTGGTCCAACCCGCGAGTTTTGAGATCCTCAAGAAAGATGCCAATCCAGCTATCCACATCTTGGATACCTTCAAGGTGCAAAGCGTAGTCAGATCTGATCTCAGGTAGATCGGGCACATGAGGCGGCAATGCCAGTTTAGCCGGGTCCAGCCCTTCTTCGCGAAAATCGCGACGACCCTCCAGGTGGTGTGATGTTAGCCGGCTCATGTGCGTAGCCCCGCAATTGAAGATGGAGAAAAAAGGCTGACCATCGGCTCGCTCATCGCTGTTATAGGTAGCTTTGTTCCCCTGTAGATCCCAGACTCCCGCAGACGATTCGGGCGGGCAGTTGTAATCCTGTTTGGAATTGTTGGTACAGAAGTAACCCGCCTGGCGTAAGTATTTGGGATAGAAATAGATATCCTCAGGTACCTTGTACTGATGGCGATGCTGTTCAGTGCCGAAAGTCTTCGAATAGGCGCCGCTAATTAAGGTTGATCGCGCAGGGGAACACTGGGGCGCATTTGAGGAAGCATTGGTATAGCGTACGCCCTTTGCCGCCAGGCCGTCGATATTTGGTGTATTCACATCCTGGTTGCCGTAGCAGCCTAGGAGGTAGCTACTCGAATCCTCGAAGGTCAGCCAGAGTATGTTTGGTCGTTCTCGCTCCGCTCTTCCCTGTGACAGGCAGACATAGAAAAGCAGAAGGGCTAGGCCGATGCGCTTCACGGCTCCTCTTCGTGTTGAAGATTGCCCTCGCGTTTCGCTTTGTAGCGCAAGTCGGGAATGCTAAAGGCGATGATCATAGCTATTACACCAAGAGCGAGAGCAATGGGGAAAATGTATCGGTAGTCGTCGTTGTAGACGTACTGGACGAGGTAGCCAATAGAGAGTGTGGCTAAGCTGCGACCGGCTGCGTAGCAAATATTCAACGAGCCGCTGATTTGCCCGATTATGTCGTTGGGCACGTATTCGGTAAAGAAGGGTTTGAAGGTTACGTTGACCAGCATGGTGCCAAATCCCCAGGTCAAGGCGATCCACATGAGATCATCGGGCGAGTCGGCGATCCAGCCTAAATAGCAACTGATACAGGCTACGGCGAAACCAAGCATTAGAGCGTATTGTTTCGGTAACCATTTTTCGATTACAATGGCTGCTGGGATCGAGAGGAACAGTGGTGGAAGAGTGGAATAAGCCCAGTTGGGCCCGTACTCTTCTTGCGGAGCTCCGAGGGAAGTCGTTGCAAATGCCCTCAAGAAACCGCTTCCGACTGCGATGTTGAAAAACATTGCGATGAAGAAGTTTAGCGCTGCGAAGCGCGCTCTGATGGGGTGTCCCAAAAGGTCGGTTACGTAGCGCTTAATCGTTAGCTTCGGCCGCTTTTTCGGCTTGTTAGGTCGCTCGTTGAGGAAGAATGCAAAGCCTGAAACGAGAACCACTTGCGAGATAGCGACGACGCGGTAGAGAGCTTCGGCGCTAAGGTACTTCATTCCCATGTGCAGGAACAGCCACGAAGTGACTTGAGCGCTGGCCATGAGCAAGCCGGAGACGATGACGCGCTGCCTGGGCGGAAAGAGATCCGCCATAAGCGGGTGATCGGATCCCCATAGCACGTCTTGAAAGAATTGGTAGATGACGACTAGAACGAAGAGAAACCAAATGGTGCGCGCTTCAGGCACGAACCACAAGCAAACGGCAACAATGGGAGCTCCGGTTATGAGGAAGAAGGCTCTTCGTCCGACTGGCGTCCAGATACGATCACTCAGAATCCCTACAATCGGCTGGGCGATGACGCCGAAGAGAGGGTTCATGAATTGTATCCAAGAAAGAACAACGGCACTCGTCGTCAGCAAGCGAACTGTGTCAGGCAACAGGTGCCCGGAAACTTGCTCAGTGGCTACGAGTCCTGACCAGATAATGCAGAATGCTGCTATCAAGGGCCATTTCTGCGGTTCGGCTCTTGCTGGGGCTTCGAGATGGGCGCTCATGCTACTAGCAATCTAGGTTTCTTAAGGTTGAAAAGCGCGACTCGATAAAGGACGATAGGAATTTTTTTCTACTCGACGGAGTCTCGTTCGATTAGTTCAACGTCGAAATCAACTACGCGAGGAGACGGCTTTTCGCCTTCGGTTAGCTGGATGATCATATCCACCGCCTTTTCCGCCATTTCCTTGAGAGGTTCTGACACTGTTGTGATCGGCGGATTCAGGAACTCCGTTATGCCAAGGTTCTCCCCTCCAACGATGGAGATGTCTTGCGGAACCTTCATGTTCATGACAAATTCGATCGCGTGTACGCATTGGATTACTTCGTGGCTAGACCCGGGAACGAATATGGAGTCAGCCCCTGCGCGTACAATTCTGGATACAACGGTTGGCGAATTTGAATCCTTGTCGACAATGGAGATGCGGCGAGGTTCGATTTCCAATCCTGCGGCCTTTATGGCGTCTTTGAACCCTTGGACGCGACGTTCATTAGGGGCGGTGCGACTTGAAATATAGCCAAGCTTTGTTTTGCCTTTGGAAATAAGATGTTCAGCAGCGATTTTGCCAGACTGGTAGTGATCTGACCGCACCGTATACTGACCCTTTTTCTGCTTGAAGTTATCCAAGTAGACTATCGGCACTCGAGTTTCTAGCTCGGTGAGCGTTTCCAGGACCTCGTCTTCAAATGAAATGGCGATGATCCCATCAATAAAATAGTTTTTGAGTTCATGTACTGGATCAATTGGAATAAAGATTCCGATGTTGCGGCTGGTAAGCGCAAACGAGATATGGGCCATCAGAATTGCCGTGTAGCCTCGCAATCGATTTTCGTATCTGGGCTCTGTTACCAGTACTATCTGCTTAGCTCTAACAGAAGCCTGAGGCTTTAGGCCCAAATGCTGGGCTGCCTGCAAAACGCGAGCCCTCGTATCAGGCTTCACTTTGTCCTTGTTGTTGAGCACGCGGCTAACTGTTCCAGGCGACACTCCAGTGACCTTAGCTAAGTCGTATATCGTTGGACGTTTAGATTTTGCGGCAGTTGTTGGGGATTTCATGGAATGTCTGACAAAAAAGTAGCGCGCGTTGGGAAAAGAGCTTCTCTAACTCGATTCCTCCTAGCGATCACCTGTTTTCAGCGCATGGGGCTAGTTTGGGTAGAGATAGGAGAAAACTTGCCAAGTCAATCATTGTTTAATTTTAATAAAACTGTTCGATTAAAAATTGAATTAAGCAATTTTTCTTGCCAAGTCCGCTTTCTGTCGAGAGAAAAAAGAATCCTTTGTAGTCGAAATTGCCATGGCCTGCATCCCGCTGTCGCCAGTCCTTCGGGGCTCTTTTTCGGCCTAGGTTAAATTGGTTTCTTCTTCCTCTTTTTTCTCTTTCATGTCTATCTTAGAATCATCTAAAGCGGCAGAGCTTTCCGTGATCGAAAACCCCAGCGTCTTTCGCTTGAACAAAGAGCTAGCTCGCTGCTCGAAGATGCCATTTGAATCGGTTGAAGCCGCTCTTACCCGTAGCCCGTTAGAATCAATTTGGGCCGAAAGCATGAACGGGGAGTGGAAATTTAACTACGCGGGTAACCCGAAATCCTCCCCAGCGGATTTTCATCGCGCCAGCTTTGATGATTCCAATTGGGATACCATTCCGGTTCCTTCAAACTGGCAGATCCATGGCTATGGCAAGCCGCTTTACACTAATCAGGTGTATCCATTCAAAGCGAATCCTCCCAAAGTTATGGATACGCCGCCTGAGCATTACACAAACTTTCCAGAAGAAGACCGGAATCCCGTTGGTCAGTATCGACGCGAGTTCGAAATTCCCGATCATTGGAAGGGCAGGCGTGTCTTTCTAGTTTTCAACGGCGTAGACAGCGCCTTTCATCTCTGGATAAATGGCCAGCTGGTAGGCTATTCGCAAGACAGTCGGACACCTGCGGAATTCGACATAACCGATTTTCTTGTTGCTGGACGAAATCGTTTAGCTGCCCAAGTATATCAATACTGTGATGGATCGTATTTGGAAGATCAGGACATGTGGCGCTTGTCTGGAATCTTTCGCGACGTGTATATGTGGTCGCCTGGCGATGTCGATCTGAGAGACTATTTTGCTAGGCCATCTTTAGTAGGAGATCATCTGGAAACGGGAAAACTTCAGTTCGAAGGGGAACTGGCAAACTACGGCAAGGATCAGCAAAGCTACAGTTTGAGCGTTGAAGTGCTGGACGAATCTGAAAGGCCTATCGTCAGCCGCGTGTCCTCAGGATACATTGCGGCGAATTCGAGTATGCCAGTGGCCCTAGAACTAGACGAAATTCCGGAAATCAGAGCTTGGTCGGCCGAAAGCCCCAATCTTTATGGGATGATCGTAAAGCTTGAGTTTGGCGGTCAGTTTTCCGTTTACGCTCATAAAATCGGGTTCCGCAATTGCGAGATCAAGGATGGACAGATCTTGGTGAACGGTCAGCCCATTCTGTTTAAAGGAGTCAATCGACACGATCACGATCCCATAACCGGGCACTATGTATCCGAAGAAGCGATGCGCGAAGAGCTCCTGCTTATGAAGCGCTGCAATATTAATGCTGTTCGAACGTCTCACTACCCAAACGAACCAGCCTTCTACGAGCTGTGCGATGAAATCGGGTTCTACGTGATCGATGAGGCCAATATCGAATCCCATGGCATGGGTTGGGTCGAGAATCCGCTTGCAGACGATCCTCAATGGTATCCGGCTCACCTGGATAGAGTGCAAAGTGTGGTAGAACGTGACAAGAACCATGCGTGTGTCGTTATCTGGTCGATGGGCAACGAAGCGGGAAGGGGAGAAAATTTCGCAAAATGCTCGCAATGGATTCGAGGACGAGATTCGTCTCGACCAATCCACTACGATCGAGCCAGTCGCGAAGATTACACCGATATGTTTTCGGTCATGTACTACACGATCGACAAACTTGCGAATTTTGCAGACGAGCAGGAAGCGCGGCCTTTGAGCGATCAGCGGCCTGCATTCCTTTGCGAGTATTCGCATGCCATGGGCAACAGCAGCGGCAACATTGGCGAGTATTGGGATTTATTTCGCGAGCGTCGCAATCTCCAAGGTGGATTCATTTGGGATTGGAGAGACCAAGGCCTCTTATCCAGCGCTCCCAAGCCTTTTTCCATTTCCGATCAAGCTAATCCGGAAAGAAGCTGTTACATCGTAGGAAACGCTTCGCCACATCTCGGATTGAACGGAGGGTTGGCTTGGATTGAATCGGATGAGGCTTTGACTCCTGCTGGAAGCTTTTCGCTCGTAGTCAAAACGCGACCGAGTTTGAATGCTGGCATTAGTCCAATCGTTTCCAAAGGCGAGCAATCGTATGGAATTTTTCATGACGCTAATTCAGGTGAGCTGGTGTTCCATCTTTCTGGAGATGGTTCAAACTCCTTGCGCTCAGCCATACCATCGAATTGGACTGAAAAGGAGTGGAATATCGCTGGTGTATTCGATGGGGAAAGTATGAGCTTGTGGCTGGATGGTATCGAGGTCGCTCGACAGCCTTGGAAAGCCTCGCCGCTACGGCTCGACACCCCTTTTTCAGTAGGCAGCAGTGGAGATGTTTTCAGCGACAAGGATAATTCCGAAGATGGAAAGTTCAGCGGAAGCATCAGTTCCGTTGGTTTATTCGCCGAAGCGCTTGCTTCAGACCAGCAGCTTGCGTTTGGAGACGTTTCAATTTCGAAGCGTATCCTCTTTTTGGATTTCACCTCGGAAGTATCTTCGACTTCCGAAGTTGAGTTTTACGCTTATGGTGGCGATTTTGGAGACAGTCCCAACAGCAATAGTTTCTGTATCAACGGAATCGTGGGGCCGGATCTTCAGCTAAGTCCTCAAGTATCGGAAGTGGTTAAGGTCTACCAGGATATCTGGACGGAGCTTATAGAAGTCGATGGCTCAGAGGTAGAGATCGAAATTTTCAACGAGTATTTCTTTAAAACTCTGCGAGATTTCGAATTGCGTTGGGAGGTTGCTTTAGATGGCGGCTCCATAAGCGAGGGAAGTGTCGAGTGTCCCGATCTTGCCCCTCAAGAGAAAACTCGTTTCAGGATTTCCATAGACGATATCGAGACGAGTTGGAATGGCGAGTATCATTTGCGTATCAGTTTTGTAACGACGTCTGAAACGGAGTACGCTCCTAGCGGATTCGAGATTGCTTGGGATCAATTCGAGTTGCCGTTTGGATCGCGCAAGAGCTTTGCTTTAGAGCCGTCATCCGCGTCGCCTGAGGTCCAGGTAATGGGCTCCGAAGACATAGTCGTCTCTGGAAAAGCCTTTGAATTGACTGTGGATCGCGCATCAGGAGCGCTCAAATCGTACGTTTCGAATGGAATAGAAATCCTGGCGGGAGTTGCGCGGCTTTCCTTCTGGAGACCGCTCGCCAACAATGATCGCGGAGCTGGTATAAATCGAGAATCCGCCTACTGGCGGCATGCCGGCGAGCGTTCTCGCGTTGTTGCCTTTAAACAGGAGACAGTAGACGGGAAGTTGCGAATGAATTTCAAACTAGAGCTTCCGGAAGGCAAAGGGGCTGCCAAACTGGATTACCTAATCGATGGGAATGGGACAATTGAAACCAAAGTCCGACTACAGTTAAAGGATGAGGGCGCAGTCATGTTGCCTAGAGTTGGAATGCGTTTTCAGCTTATTGAAGAACTTGACCAGTTGTCGTGGTTTGGTCGGGGCCCTGTTGAAACCTACAGTGACCGGCAACGTGGGGCATGGATTGGCCAGTTCTCCGGCAATGTGGATGATCTGTTTTATGAATACTTAGATCCACAGGAAAGCGGAAATCATACCGAGGTGCGTTGGGCTGAGCTTGTCGATGGAGCTGGTTCGGGGTTGAAGATCGGAGCCGGTGATCAAGGCTTGCTTGAAGTATCTGTGTATCCGTGTTCCGAGTATGACATTCAGCTGGCGAATCATCCACATGAGCTGCCTAAACGTCCTTACAATATTCTCAATCTCGATTTAGGACAGTCCGGCGTGGGAGGAACTGATTCATGGGGAGCAAAGCCTTTGCAGCAGTATCAGTTGCAGTCAAATAACGAATACGAATACTCATTCGTGCTCAAGCCGCTCTGATGTATTTTCCATACGTGAATTTATCGCGAGACTTGGATCCATCAATAAAGTTGAGCAACTCAATAAATGCCGGACAATTCGATTATACGTCCCTTTCCTAGGCTTGTTTTCCTGGCGCTGGTTTCGCTTGTCGTTTTTTGGGGGAGGACAGAATCTTCCGCGGAAAACGCTTCTCGTCCGAATTTCGTTTTCATTCTGGTCGATGATCTCGGGTGGACGGATTTAGGCTGCTATGGCAGTTCTTTCTATGAAACGCCCAATCTAGATGAATTCTCCTCTCGCTCTCTTCGTTTTACTAACGCCTACAGCGCGAGCCCGGTTTGTTCTCCTACACGCGCGGCGATCATGACGGGGCGTCATCCCGTTCGAGTGAACATTACTGATTGGATTAAGGGTTATGTTAAGAAGGACGCTTTGCTCAAAACTCCCGAGGATCGCGATGACCTGGCATTAAAGGAAGTGACGATTGCGGAAGTGTTACGCGATTCTGGATACGAAACTTTTTTTGCAGGCAAATGGCATCTGGGGTACGATAACCACTTTCCGGAGGACCAGGGTTTCGATCACAACATCGGAGGGCATCATAAAGGCCGCCCTCCCGGTGGATACTATGCTCCTTACAATAATCCGAGAATGGATAGCGGTCCAGAGGGAGAGTATCTGACGGATCGACTTACACAGGAGTCAATCGATTTCCTGGACTATCGAAATGCTGCCAAACCATTTCTGCTCTTCCTTTCCTTTTACACGGTGCATACGCCTATCCAAGGGTGTGACCAGTTCGACGCTTATTTTGAAGAAAAGCGAAAGAAACTGAAGGATCAAGGCCATGCTGTATCCACAAAAGAAAGACGAGCGAGTACGCGCCTGAATCAATCGGATGCCAAGTATGCCGCCATGGTGAAATCGATGGATCTTAACGTGGGACGCTTGCTGGCCGCTCTCGACGAAAGAAACCTGTCCGACAATACGGTTGTGATATTCACGTCAGATAACGGAGGCTTATCGACTCAACCAAAGGCGTCGGGCGGACCTACGTCGGTTAAGCCTCTCAGGGCTGGCAAAGGCTGGTGCTATGAGGGAGGGATAAGGGTACCGTTGATGATTCATTTGCCTGATGGAAAAAGAGCAGGCCAAATCGAAAGCGCGCCCGTAATCAGTATGGATTTTTTCCCTACGATGCTGGAGCTCGCAGAATTGGAGGCTCGACCGGACTTGCACAACGATGGATTAAGTTTGGCGTCTTTGTCGCGAAGCGGCTCGCCATTAAGCGAGCGTCTCCTGTATTGGCATTTCCCTCATTATCATGGAACCACTTGGGCGCCAGGGAGCGCGATACGCTTTGGCGATTACAAGCTGATCGAACACTTTGAAGAGCAGAAATCAGAACTTTATAATCTCGCATCCGATATCGGGGAAACGAACGACCTATCCGATGCAGAGCCAGCGATGAAGAAGCGTTTACAGGAGATGGCCAACCGTTGGAGAGCCCAGCATAATGCCCAAGTGCCTGTTTCGAAAACGGCAGTCGAATAATTAGGCAAATTAGCGAACCCAAATTTGAAATCCGAAGCTTCTTTTGGAGGCCTATTTGATTTGATTGGAATTACTGGTTCATCCCAGATCTGAAAGTCGCATAGGAGCACTCGTTTCAAAATCTCTGATTCTTAGAGATAAAATGAATGGATAGTGCTGAAAAAAGGAAATTTTTCTTAAGAGAAAATCGAGCCGTCTAGAGATTAGTTAGAGTTCTATTTCCTCAAGATATTGATGATCAAAAGTTTATCTTGATTCTTTTTCCTAGAAAACATTTTTTCCCTTAAAATTGAACTGTTTAATAAAAAAGAAAATAAATTGACAAACAGTGATGTTCTATGAAATTTTCATGTCGCAAATCCCTGATCTTCTAATTTCCCCAAATGTACTTTCGACCATCCTGCCATTGGAGATGTTTTCGTCTTATTTCAACGACTTCGCCGGCCAGTGATCAGCTGGACCAGCTGTCGTGAAAGCTCATAGGCGAAAAGCGTTTTCAATGGCCAAAACCTTAACTGTTTAATGGAGCTATCTTCAATCGAAGTTATATCTCATCCCTCTCCGACGAGAGCTTTTGTTTTCCGAGAAGCGATCCACTTGCTTCTTTCCAAAGCGCTTGGAGCATCCTTATGCCTTCTGCAAGGTTACTCTTACATCCCTGTTGAGGTCTCTACCAGCTCCCGCGCTTCTGTTTAGGCAACCTAACTCTGAACGTCCTCAAACTACGAATACAACAATTATGAGTATACAACCTAACAAGCCCTTAAAGCCTTTTCTCGCCCACATCCAAGCGCTTTTAGGGGTTTTTATTACCCTGGGCGTAGCCCTTCCCTCTGCCTTGTCCCAAGACGACAATGAAGAGGAAGTCTTTACACTTTCCCCATTTTCGGTGCAGGCGGAAGACGATGTTGGCTACCGCGCGACCAGCACTCTAGCGGGTACCCGTCTCAAGACGGAAATGAAGGATCTTGCCAACTCCATCACCGTCGCTACGCGCGAAATGATGGACGACTTGAATGCGAACGATGCTGCCGAAGTCCTGCAGCATCTTGGCAATACCGAATCTGGCGGCATTGATGGGAACTACTCTGGGGTCGATAGCAGCGCGGCTTTTGTCGATCATGTGAGTCCCGTTCGCAATCCGCAGAACGCAAACCGCATTCGAGGTCTAGCCAGAGCCGATAATACCCGAAACTTTTTTCCCACTGGTATCAACTTCGATGGATACAGTATTGACCGTGTTGACGTAAACCGTGGGGCTAACTCTACGTTGTTTGGGCTAGGTTCCCCTGGCGGTATCATCAATCACCAGACATCCGCTCCCATATGGAGAGATACCAATCGAGTTGGCCTGAATTACGGTTCCTTTGGCTCTTATCGCATCACTGGCAATTTCAATCGCGTAATTCTTGAAGATAAGTTGGCCATTCGCTTTGCCGCCCTTTACGAGGAGCGCGAATGGCGCCAAGAGCCTACTTACGAACGTGACGAGCGATCCTTGTTCGCCATCACCTATAAGCCTGTAGAGCGCGGGTCGCTCAAGTTTAGCTACGAGCAAGGCGTTGTCGACGCGCGGCGTCCTAGACC
>JANQKI010000293.1 GCA_028281165.1 Opitutaceae bacterium
ACCTCGGCCTATTTCGACGCGAATCGGAAAGCACACCTACGAGCATGGTGTGGTGGTTTTCGTGGTTGATTTCCTAGAGCCGATGGCGACTCGAGCGAACTCCGATGAGCCTCCGGTTGTTAATGCCAGTGTGGCGAACGCGGACTTGAAAGATGTCCAGCTAACCTGGAACGCTCATTCTGTATCGTGGCGAGCGACCATGCTAGTGGAAAATTACAAGGCTGCCAATGCGGCTATCGAGCTTCGCTGCCAACTCGATTTCATCGATGGCGAGAGTTCGGAAGTTTGGACCTATCAATGGACACCCTGAGTTTCATTCAGCCTCGTTCCGGCGATTATGTGGATTGGTCTGAGGCTTATGCCCGCGTGGAAAATTATTTCTGCTCCCTGCGTATAGAAAATAAGCTCCTACTGAGCCAGCTTGTAGCCAAGATCCTGACACGAGCGGCTCAGCGTCTTGAAAAGTCGCCTGGATCCTCTCCGCAAAAGCTGGCCATGGAGGAGGCGAGAAAAGAGGTCCTAGAGTGGTTTGAGTCGGTTTTGGCGGCGGCGAGAGTGACTAGTGATCAAAGCGGGGCCAAGGGTCGTTTGGCTCTGTTTCTGGCCGATATGCCTTCGCGCTGGCAGAACGAATTCCTGCATCCGGGTCCTTGGCCAGACGATTTTCTCAACGCCTTTCGTACTACTTATTTGAAGACAAGGCCTGATTTTCAGAAAGGCGTCATGCGGCCACGCGAAATCGATCTAGGCCCGGTTTCGGCTATTGCCGATGAAACGTGGAAAGCGATCGATCGTTGGCCCCTTTTAGGAACGACTTTGGTCTGGAGCATGTACCTCGGCTTGCTTGGCGCGTTCTTTTATTTGACTCGATGATTTGAATACACCGGCAAGCTGTCCTCGATCCCAAATGAGCGCAGACGTTTATCGCAAATCGTTTTTCACATGGAAGAGAATGCTCTTCTTTTCCATCGCTCTGGTATTGACGAGCGTCCCCTCTATTCTGTTCGTCGATTTCCTTTGGAGAACGGGCTATACCGTTCCCAAGATTGTTCTATCCGTCTTATTTATTCTGCTCATCGGAAATGTGGCTTGGGGAGCGACTCATGCCTTCGTCGGTTTTTTCGTACGCATAACTGGGGGCCGCTATCTTCATATTGAAGAAAACTTGGTTGACGATGACGACTCGCCACTTCCTAGTGTGGCGATTGTTCTGCCCGTCTACAACGAGGAGCCAATGCGTGTTTTCGCCGGATTGAAAGCGATGTATCTTTCGCTGGCCAAGACGGGGCAGCTGGACTCTTTCGATTTTTTCATTCTGAGCGATTCTACCAATAGCGAACGATGGGTGGAGGAAGAGGAGGCATGGACCGTTCTGTGTCGAGACTTGAACGCCTTTGGCCGAATCAACTATCGTCGCCGAAAAGTCAATACGGATCGAAAGGCAGGCAATATCCTGGAATTTTGTCAGGACTGGGGCAAGCGCTACCGTTACATGATTACCTTGGACGCGGACAGTATCATGACCGGAGAAAGTATTGCAAAGCTTACCCGAATCATGGAAAATTTTCCGCGTATCGGGATTTGCCAGACAGCGCCGCGCATCGTCTTTGGGGATTCTTTTTGGGGCAGGCTTCAACAGTTCGCCAACCGTTTTTATGGTCCTATTTTCATGGAAGGACTCAATTTCTGGCAGCAAGGTGATGGCAACTACTGGGGGCACAACGCGATTATTCGCTTGGCTCCCTTTATGGAGCATTGCGCGTTGCCCAACCTGCCAGGTCGCGAGCCCTTCGGCGGGAAGATCCTGAGCCATGACTTTGTCGAAGCGGCTTTGATGCGACGAGCTGGCTACGAAGTTTGGCTGGCCGGAGGCATTGAAGGGAGCTACGAGGAAGGGCCGCAGGATATTATCGAGCATGCCAAACGCGACCGCCGCTGGTGCCAAGGCAACTTGCAGCATTTCTGGCTGTTGTGCTCTCGTGGTCTCCTTCCCGGAAGTCGCATTCATCTGGCCAATGGAATCATGGGCTACGCCTCTTCTCTGCTTTGGTTGTCCTTTCTCGTTTTAGGTGGTATCATTGCTTACAATCGCGCCCGAAGCCAGCTGACCATTATTCCTTCTGTCGGTTTTGCTAATGTATACGATTTTTCCTTACAAGAGCATGCTATCATCATCACCTTTATAACGCTATCCATGCTCTTCGCGCCTAAACTGCTTGCGGTGATCGAAGCTTTGTGGAGTTCGAGTAGGCGAAAATCGTTCGGCGGAAGCGGAAAATTGATTCTCAGCGCTTTATTGGAAACCCTCGTATCCGTTTTTATAGCGCCTCTTTTCATGTTCTATCACAGTCGCTTTGTGGTGGCGACGGCACTGGGAAAAGGCGTGACTTGGAAAACGCAAAATCGAGATGCGGGCGAAGGTTTGACGGTTTGGCAGACTTTCTTAGCTCATTGGGGTCATGTTCTTCTCGGTCTCCTCTTTGCCATCGGCAGTTTCCATATCTCGATCACCATGTTTGCTTGGCTTGGCCCTGTATGGCTGGGCTTGATGCTGGCTCCGCTTACTTCAAGCATTTTGAGCAGGCCCACTATTGGGCATCGCTTGCGAAAAGCGGGAATTCTTTTGAGCCCTGAGGAAACGCGACAAGACGAAGCTCTGGAATCGACAAAGCTGATTTGCGAAACCTCTACGGCGTCTAAGTCCGATCGTGATACGGGACCTTTCCACGGATTTCTTAAAGCTGTGGCGGATCCTTATGTAAATGCCATCCGCGTCGCTCTTGCCTCGAACGATGGAGATGGCAAAGGAAAGGCTAAGCAAATTTGGGCTTTGCGCGCTTTGAAAATGGGGCCCCAGGCTCTGAACAGGAGCGAACGACAAGCGATACTAGACGATCCTGAGGCTCTACTCAATTTGCATCATCGTCTCTGGGCCATGGAGCCTAACGAACTGCATGAAGATTGGAGAAAGGTGATTGCTTCCTTTCGTATTCTCTAATCGTAACGATAGATCGGGGTACTATTCTACAAGCGCTTTCGCAGAAATGTATCTATTTGCTGGGTACGATTTTGATCGTAGAACCTTGGGCCGCCATGGGCTCCACCATGAATCACTTCAAAGTGAACCGTTAGCCCCAGTTCCTTGAATTTTCCATGAAGTTCGTGCGATTGACTGATAGGCATCTGAGGATCCTGATCTCCGTGGATCATAAGCAATGGGGGATCCTCAGCGTCCACATGAAAAACGGGGCTGGCCAGCTTTGCCGTCTCCTCAACCTCCTCAGGCTGTCCTCCAATAAAAAGATCAAGGGCTGGTTTGCGCACCCTTAACCCGTGGGGCGTCGATTGCTTCAGTATGGTGGTCAAATTACTGGCGCCATAAAGGCTGACGGTTGCTTGCACTGAAGAGCTTTGATCTAAGTAATCGCCAATGTTGCCCTCCAGTTCTTCAACGTTGTTGGATACTCCAACCAGAGCCGCGAGGTGACCTCCGGCGGATGCGCCGGCGATCGCGATATTTTCGCTTTTGTAGCCATACTCTTCGCCTTTGCCTCGCAAATAGCGAATAGCTGCCTTGATGTCGTGGACCTGGGCCGGGAACTTTGCCACCGGCGAAAGTCGATAGTCCACGGAAGCGATAGCCCAGCCCTTTTCATCGACCATAGATTTGAGAGGCACGCTGCTCTTAGAGCCGCGACGCCAAGCCCCGCCATGTATCCAAACAAGCAAGGGAGCATCTTTGGGATTATCTGGCAAGTGGAGGTCGAGTTTTAGGGAGATTCCGTCGACAGCGCCAAATTCCAAATCGATAAGAGATTCCGAGGCAAGTAGGGTTGGATTGGGAAGAGTCATTTGCAGAGCCGTTATGAAAGCGATTGAGGTGAAGAAGCGTTTCATACCGTCATTGGCTACCGTTTTCGCCCCTTATAGCAAGGAAGTAGATGTTTAATCATTTCGTTTCGGCTGAATTATTAACTCAATTGGCAATCACTTTAAAACCTTCGTCGTTTGAGTAGGATGAAGCTGGCCAGCTCGCCTATCGTTAACATTCAATCAGGAAAATATTCAAAATGAAACTACTATTCGTTAGTATGCTGGCCTTGTGTTCAATGGCCTTATCGCAAGCAGGCGAAACCTTCAGTGGCGCCTTTGAAAAGAAAAGCAAAGCCGTATCCGGAAATTGGATCTTGGAGAAGGATGATCAAGGCTGGTTCATCAAAATCGACTCGTCGTTCAAGGCTAGGAATGGCCCTGATCTAAAGTTTTTTCTCTCCCCAATCGAGTTCTCCAAGACTAACGGAAAAAACGCGGCCACCGATAGCTTGTTTGTCGCCGATTTGAAGAGCGTTAAAGGCGAGCAAGTTTATCGCCTGCCTGCCGATTTCGATCCTGCTCGTTACAAGTCCATACTTTTGCATTGCGAGAAATACGCCGTTCTTTGGGGCGGGTCCGATCTCGTATCAGCAAAATAGCGACAAAATAGCTTATCCGAATCCCACTCAACCTTCGTATTCTGTTGCCTTCCGGCGATTCGGATTCCTATATGTCCTTCGCCTACACCATCAACCAACACCTTTAGTTTTTCCATAGCCATATGAAAGCCTCCGACCTCCTGGTTAAGGCCCTCGAGAATGAGGGCGTCGAATACATATTCGGCATCCCCGGCGAGGAGAATCTCGATTTTCTCAACTCGCTTAAAGACTCCACTCAAATCAAGCTCGTCCTGACCCGCCATGAACAAGCGGCTGGATTTATGGCTGCCACCTATGGCCGTTTAACCGGCAAGATGGGCGTGTGTCTTTCCACGCTCGGCCCCGGCGCTACCAACTTTGTCACCGCAGCAGCCTATGCTCAGCTAGGCGGTATGCCTATGCTCATGATCGCCGGGCAAAAGCCTATCAAGAAAAGCAAGCAGGGCCGCTTCCAAATTGTGGACGTTGTTGATCTGATGAAGCCGCTCACCAAGATGTCGCGGCAAATCGTAAATGGTAACAACATTCCAAGTCTAGTGCGCGAAGCCTTTCGTCACGGGGAGGAAGAGAAGCCAGGAGCGGTCTACCTTGAGTTGCCCGAGGATATCGCCGCAGAGGAAGCTGAACCTCATTTCTTTACCCCGAGCAGGATTCGACGTCCTGGCGCGGACAGCAAGATTATCGAGATCGCCGCGGAGCGTATCCGAAATGCCAAGAGGCCTCTCTTATTGGTAGCTGCTGCCGCTAATCGCAAGCGGGTTGGCAAAGCTATCGAGGATTTCATTGAAAAAACCGGTATGTATTTTTTCGGTACGCAAATGGGGCTAGGCGTTGTTGACGAATGTCATGAGCGGTTCTTGGGAACTGCGGCCTTGTCTGACGGCGATTACGTGCATTGCGCTATCGAGCGAGCGGATTTGATAATCAACATTGGCCACGATGTGGTGGAGAAGCCTCCTTTCTTCATGGAAAAAGGAGGCAAGGAAGTCATTCACGTAAACTTCTTTAGCGCCCAGGTTGACGACGTTTATTTCCCGCAGGTGGAAGTGGTGGGAGACATAGCCGATTCGATCCGAAAGTTGACTGAAGCCGTTGGGCAAAGTCCAAATTGGGACAACGATTACTTCAAGCGCGTTAAGGAGGACGTCGAGCATCATTTGACGAACAAGGACGACGATCCGCGTTTTCCAATCGTCCCACAACGTTTCGTCGCTGATACGCGTCGCGCTTTGCCGGAAGACGGTATCCTAACTTTGGATAACGGCATCTACAAAGTGTGGTACGCTCGCAACTACAAAGCTCGTCAGCCTAACACCTTGCTGCTGGATAACGCGTTGGCCACCATGGGGGCTGGCTTAGCTTCGGCTATGGCTGCCAAGATCGTGCATCCTGATCGTAAAGTCATGACGGTTTGTGGCGATGGCGGTTTTATGATGAATTCGCAAGAGCTTGAAACGGCCGTTCGGCTTGGCCTGGATCTGGTGGTTGTTGTTTTAAGAGACAACGCTTACGGGATGATCAAGTGGAAGCAGACCGGCATGGGCTTCGACAATTTCGGGCTCGACTACGGGAACCCCGACTTCGTCAAGTATGCCGAAGCCTACGGAGCAAGAGGCGTTCGAGTGGAGAGTAACGAGAGCCTATTGCCGATCTTGAAAGAAGCTCTTGATGGCAAAGGAGTCACCCTTATCGAACTGCCGGTCGATTACAGCGAGAACGAGAAGACTTTGATAGAAGAACTGCAGCAGAAGACCTGTCTTTTGTAGAACTACCAGTAACGATTATCCCCATGAGCGAAACACTGGAAATTCAATCGCCCTACGATCTTTCCGTCATTGATACGCTGGAGCTTTCTTCTGCTGATGTGGTTGACGTTATGCTTGGCAAAGCGGAAGCGATCAAAGACCAGCCTTTGAAGAAATACGAACGTATCCGAATATTGGAGAAAGCGATCGAGCTGGCAAAAGGCAAGGTGGAGTCTTTCGCTCTGACTATCGCCAAAGAAGGCGGCAAGCCCTTGACGGATGCGATAGTGGAAGTCGAGCGAGGCATTCAGGGCATTGGCAATGCCATCGAAACGCTCAAGTCGCAAGGCGGTGAAGAGATTCCCATGGGAATCACGCCGAGTTCTGAAAATCGTTGGGCTTTCACGACGATAGAGCCCATCGGGATTGTCGTGGCGGTGAGCGCCTTTAATCATCCTTTCAATTTGATCGTTCATCAGGTCATTCCTGCGGTGGCGGTGGGTTGCCCAGTGATCGTCAAACCAGCTTTGACCACGCCTCTCTCGTGTTTGAATTTAGTGAACCTGCTTTACGAGGCTGGTCTGCCTGAGGATTGGTGCCAAGTGGCCTTGGTTGACAACCAAGGTTCGGAGGCGCTGGTGACGGACGCTCGCGTCAGCTTCTTTTCCTTCATTGGTTCGGCAAAAGTAGGCTGGTTTCTAAGGTCTAAGCTAGCTCCCGGAGTTCGCTGCGCGCTGGAGCATGGGGGAGCGGCGCCGGTAATCGTGGAGCCTGATGTGACCATTGATGAAATCGTTCCCCCGCTGGTGAAAGGCGGCTACTACCATGCAGGTCAGGTTTGCGTATCCGTGCAACGGATATTCGTTCACAACTCGATCAAGGACTCGTTTGCAGAGAGCTTCACGTCGGCTGTCGACGCTCAAAGAGTAGGGGACCCTACTTTGAAAGAGACTGAAGTCGGCCCCTTGATTCTGCCTCGCGAAACGGATCGCGTCGCCACTTGGGTAACCGAAGCGATCGATGCTGGAGCGACTTGCCTGCAGGGAGGTAACAGAATTTCCGATACTTGTTACGAGCCAACGGTTCTGGTGGATCCTCCTGCGAACGCCAATGTTTCGACCAGTGAAATCTTCGGTCCTGTCGTATGTATTTATGGATACGATGATATCGATGCCGCGATTTCTCGAGCCAACACTTTGCCCTTTGCGTTCCAAGCCGCTGTTTTCGCCAAGGACATCGATAGGATTCTCTACGCTACCAAGCGGATTGCTGCGGCTACGGTGATGGTCAACGATCACTCGGCCTTTCGCGTCGATTGGATGCCTTTTGCTGGCCACCGTTCTTCCGGACTGGGAATTGGCGGCATTCCCTATACCATGGAGGATATGACGGAGGAGAAACTGGTCGTCATCAAATCGCCTAGCTTGTAAATTGAGACGAAGAGCCAATCGAGCCTAGCCTGCTGTCTTTAAAGACTCCTCGAGAGACTGGCCAAACGATAACCCAATTTTAATGAGGTTTTGCACGATGGTAGGGAGGCTTGCGTGCCACGGCGTAGTCCCTCGAAGACAGGTCTACAAGCCTCCTCGCTTACGCTATTATTGGACAGCTTCTTGGGTTTGCACCAGTAAAGTGATGATACCGGTTGCAGATTTTGCCTACATGGATATACCATTTTCATGAAACGTGAAACTCCACCACTGATAAACATTGCCGACGTTCCTGAGCAGAAGAATTTCTGGGGCGAGAACGAACGTTACAAGCGCTTGAGAAAGCATGTCTCCGTCGCGCTGGGATCCAATCGGGACGAGGAAGGGGCTCTGCACCCGTTTGATGTCGAATTGACCCGTGTCTTGCCGCGACATCACAATTGTCCGCAGCACGCTCATCCAGAAATGGCGGAGTTTTTCATCATCGTTTCGGGAGAGGGCATTATGTATCGAGGTGAGGACGAATACCCGATAAAAGCGGGCGACTGCTTTTATCAATCTCCAGGTACCTATCACAGAATGTTCAATACAAGTGAAACGGAGTATCTGGTATTTTACGTTATCGCCAACGAAGTAGAAAAGCCGGCTGTCGACATCCTGAAATACTAAGAGAGTGTCCAAAAATTCGCATTACAAGTGTGTAGGCGGCGCTTGTCGCCGTCCCGCGCTTCCCCAGAGCTCTACAGACGCGGGACTGACCAACTTCAACCCCTACATCGATTTAGAGAAATTAAGGTATTTTTGGACGCTCTCTTAGTTTCCAGCGCGATTTTGCTGAAGCTCGCCTGTATGTAAAAAGTTGAGCCATCGTAAATGTTGGCTCGCTCGCTGCTTGATGCTATTGTCTTTATAGGAGCTGTAACCTTGCGTCCCGTGAAGGCGTTGCTATCTAAGTACATCTGTTAAGCATCCTATATTCTTTCTTCCACATCTATCTTAACGCATGTCTCATTGGCTGATCACTTTTAAGGCATTGCGCGGGTGGGCTTCAGCCTATCGTCACACGATTCTATCTGGGCAAAGGCGTTGTCTGCTTTCTGTTAGTTTTCCGGTTTTATGAAGCAATTTGTCGTCGTGTTCCTATCAACTCTTATAGCTGGCTGCGTCTCGCCACCCCAAAGCAAAGTCTCGAAACTGGCCGTTGAAACGCCGGGGCAATGGTCGACTCCCTCCGATTCGGGAGATTTTGTTCCGCAGAGTTGGACGGCTGATT
This sequence comes from Opitutaceae bacterium, assembly GCA_028281165.1. GTDB lineage: Bacteria > Verrucomicrobiota > Verrucomicrobiia > Opitutales > Opitutaceae > JANQRT01. The sequence goes on from JANQKI010000293.1 coordinate 8,921, forward strand.
TTTCCGATCCTCAGCTTGAAGCCATTATTCGCGAGGCTTTGCGGCACAATTTCAATCTGCAGGCTGCCGAAGCCCGCTTAGCTGCAGCTAGCGCTACGGCGATTTCCAACGGTTCGGGAATCTGGCCATCGCTCAATCTTAGTGGCAATCAAAACAAATCCCGCCGCAGCGCGGCCAGCGGTATTCAGCAGACGGCCGTTAACGAAACATTCGGACTAAACGCCCGCTTTAATTGGGAAATCGATCTTTGGGGCAAGGTGCGAAACGGCTATAAAGGAGATCTGGCTGATTTGCAAGCCGCCGAAGCGGACTACTATGCGAGCCGCCTCTCCATTGCAGGGCGTGTCGCTCAGGCGTGGTATTCGGCTATCGAGGCTAACCAGCAGCTAGACTTGGCAGAGCGCACTCTGGAGGCCTTCGAACAAAGTCAGCAAGTGGTTGAGGACAATTTCAAGCGCGGCATTGCCCGCGCTCTGGATGTTCGCCTCATCCGGGCTAACGTCGCTTCGAATCGAAGCACCTATCAGCAGCGTCTTCGCCAACGCGATTCCGCTATCCGGCTTTTGGAAACCTTGCTAGGACGCTACCCAGCGAGGGAGCTGGAAGTGGCTAGCGAACTTCCCAGTTTGAACGGATCCGTTCCAGCCGGTCTGCCCTCCGATCTCATACTTCGTCGTCCCGACGTACTGGCTGCCGAGCGCCGCTTAGCTGCTTCAGAGCAACGCAAATTTGAATCCAGCAAATCGCGCATTCCCAGTTTCAACATCACTGCCAACCGCGGTACGAGTTCCCGCGAGTTCGACGAAATCTTCGATCTGATGGACAATCGGGTCTGGTCCCAGGTTTTCAACCTGACCCAACCTCTTTTCCAAGGGCGTCGTCTGGCGGCTAACTACAAACGCTCCGTGGCCAACTACGAGCAATCTGTCGCGAATTTCGGCAACACCGTTCTGATGGCGTTTCGCGAAGTCGAAAACGCCTTGACGGCTCAAGTGTCTTACGAATCCGACTACGAAGCTCAACGTGTTGCGGCTGAGGAGTCGATTGCTGCCGAAGAGTTGGCTTGGGAGGAGTACGGTCGCGGCTTGGCCAATATCACCACGGTTCTGGATGCGGTGCGGCGTTCCATCAACGCTCAAAGATCTCTCATTCAAGTATCCAATCAACGACTGCAAAGTCGGATCGATCTCTACCTCGCTTTAGGTGGAGGATTCGATTTCGAAGACCCTGCTGCTGAAAACTGAAATTCAATTTTTGCATTATAAAACATGAAACGGCTTCTTCAAATTCTGATTCCCGTATTGGCGGTTGCTCTTGGAGCGGGACTTATGATCTTCTTCATTCGCACTGCGCCGGAGCCACGGCAGCGTCCTAGTTTTACCACTACACCCGATGTTGTAGTTCGATCTCTCAAGCCCGAAAGCTACTCGGTTATGCTCGATTCTCAAGGCACGGTTCAGGCCAGGACGACGAGCACGCTGATACCTGAAGTCCGCGGTCGCATCCTCCGCGTAACCCCGAATTTCCGAGAAGGAGCCTTTTTCGAAGAGGGCGACATCCTTCTAGAGATCGATCCTAGCGACTATCAGACCGAACTTATCGTAGCCGAAGCCAATCTTGCTCAAGCTCAGCTTAGATTCGCGGAAGAGAAAGAGAGGGCGGATCAAGCCAAGCTGGATTGGGAAAGACTCAATCCGGGTCAGGAAGCAGGTCAGCTTACGTTGCGGGTACCGCAGCTCAAGCAAGCTGAAGCCAACCTGGCCTCGGCTCAAGCGAGAGTGAATACGGCCAACCGAAATCTTGAAAGAACGACAATCCAAGCGCCCTATGCGGGACGCATTCTTACGAAGAATGTAGACGTGGGCCAGTACGTATCTCCGGGCAATCAGCTGGCTCGTATCTACGCTGTCGACTTCGCCGAGGTTCGCTTGCCTTTGACTGCCACCCAATTCGCTTATCTTGATTTGCCTTCCGTCTATCGCGGCGAGAATCCCACTTTCCGAGAAGGGCCCTTGGTAACGCTAAGTTCAAGAGTCGCCGGCCAATCCTACAACTGGAGAGGTCGTGTCGTTCGAGCCGAAGGCTCTGTCGATACGCGTAGCCGCCAGATTTTCGTAGTCGCTCAAGTGCGCAATCCTTACGGGAGAGATCCCAATTTCCCGGATCGCCCTCCGCTAAAAGTCGGGGCCTATGTCGAAGCGGAAATACAAGGTAAGACACTGGAAGACGTTTTTGTTGTACCCAGAAAACTGTTACGCGAAAACGATTTTCTATTGATGGTGGACAAGGAGAATTACCTCGAGCGAAAGTCTGTGCAGCTCGCTTGGCAGACCGATGACGTGATCGTAGTCAATGGCGGCGTAGCAGCTGGGGATTTGCTTTGTCTAACGGAGGTGCCCTTCGCGTTGGAAGGTTGGCCGGTTAACCCGTCTGCTGAAGCTCTAATGGTCGCCGAGACCGATGCTGAGGAAGCAACGGCTGCTGAACAGCCCCGAACGCGCCCGCCCAGAGCTACGGGTGGTGGCGGTGGAGCTGGTCCAGGGGCCTTTATCGCCCGAATCCTTGAAGCGGTTCCAGAAGACAAGCCCTTGCCTTCGGATCTCAAGGCCAAAATCGATGAGGCTCTCGCCAGCGGAGACAGAACCGCGATTCGTCCTCTTATGGGAGAGGTGCGGGCTTGGTTTGACGAGAATGGGCTCGAGTTTCCTGGCCGCACTGGCGGCGGTCGCCCACGCGGATAATTATTTTCTGTATCTAAAATTTGAATTCATAATCTTCAACCTCTAAAACCGCCATGCATCGCATTATCGAATGGTTTACGAAAAACGGAGTCGCGGCCAATCTACTGATGGGGGCTATTATAGTTTCGGGAATCTACGCGGGTCTTTATCAAATCATTCTACAGGAGTTTCCCGATTATCCATCTCGCACCATAACCGTCCAGGTGCAATACCGAGGCTCTACGCCAACCGAAGTCGAGGAAGCGATCGTGTTGCGCTTGGAAGAAGCTCTTTACGATGTGGAAGGCTTGGAGGAAATGAATGCTCGAGCGTCCTCCAATTCGGGTCAGGTTTCGTTAACCATTTCCGATAACTTCGATCTGGATCGCGCCTTGGACGAGGTTAAGAATCGCGTCGATACGATTCGCACCTTTCCCTTGGAAGCGGAAAGGCCGCGCATAACGCTTTTTGGCATCCAGGAGCGCGTCATCACTTTGGTGATATCCGGCGATCTGAGCGAAGGAGAAATGAGGCGGCTGGGTGAACGCATTCGCGACGAGATCTCCGAATTGCCCAGCGTTACGCTTTCGGCCCTTAAAGCGGTTAGACCTTACGAAATCGCTATCGAAGTTTCCGAGTCGACGCTCAAGGAGTACGGCTTGAGTTTCGATCAAGTGGTGAGAGCGGTTCGAGCCCATTCGGTCGATCTGTCGGCAGGCAGTATAAAAACCGAGGGCGGCAATATTCTGCTTCGCACATCGCAGCAGGCTTACACTCAAGATGAGTTCGCCCAGGTTCCGCTTGTAACGCGAGCTGACGGTACACGCATAACCTTGGCTGATGTGGCGTTGGTTCAGGACGGATTCGACGAAATGCCTATCGAAGCCCGCTACAACGGGGAGCGAGCGATAGCGGTCGATATTTTCCGCACCGGGGAGCAGAGCGCCATCGACGTAGGCGATCAGGTGAAGGAGTACATCGCAAGCAAGCAGCTCGAATTGCCTGAAGGCATTACTCTTGGCTACTGGCAGGACGATTCGGCTCGCATCAAGGCTCGTCTGGATACGCTTAAACAGAGCGCTATTCTAGGTTTTGCGTTAGTAATCGTGATACTCTCGCTCTTCCTGCGTCCGTTGCTGGCCTTGTGGGTGTCTTTGGGAATCCCTATCGCGTTCTCCGGAGCCTTCTTTCTGCTGCCGCAAATCGGGATTACGCTCAATCTAGTCACACTCTTCGCCTTCATCCTGGTGTTGGGAATTGTGGTTGATGACGCCATCGTGACGGGCGAGAATGTGTATCAACATATGCAGCGCGGGGCCAATTCTTTAGATGCCTCGATTAAAGGGACCCAAGAAGTGGCCATTCCTGTTATCTTTGGTGTTCTGACCACCATGGTGGCTTTTTATCCCTTAACGGTTATGACCGGTTTCCGGGGTAACATCTTCAAGCAGATACCGATTGTCATTATTCCGGTTCTGTTCTTTTCTCTAGTTGAATCGAAGCTTATCTTGCCTGCTCACTTGAAGCATTGCCGGAGTTTGATGAAGAAGTCGAACGAGCGGAATTGGCTTATTCGATTTCAGCGATTCTTCGCTGATGGTCTAGAGAATTTGATCATCAAATACTACAAGCCTCTTTTAAATCGGTGCTTGGATTTTAGATACGCTACGGCTGGCGTATTCATTTGTCTCTTACTGGTATTTATTGGATATATCGTTGGCGACCGATTGCCGTATCAAGCCTTCCCGCGCTTGCCCCGAGATCGCGTCCAAGTCGGTCTAACGATGCCGGCTGGCACCACTTTCGAGGTGACGCAAATGCATATACAGCGCATCGAGCAAGCCGCGCTAGGGCTTAGAGACCAACTTAACAGCGAACATGGCCAGGAGGTCATAACGGATGTTTTCGCAACGGCGGGAGGTCGACCCTTTGGAGGCGGTGGTCCACGGGGAAGTCGAGGCCCTTCCGCTGGCGTTGCCGAGCAGGGGGAAGTTGTGGTCGAGATGCGCGGATTCGATCAAACTGGTGTTGATGTAAGTAGTCGCGATGTGACCTTAGCTTTGAGGGACATGGTGGGTCCGATCCCGGAAGCCGAGCAATTCGCGTTTTCGTTCTCGCGAGGGGCAAGCGGCGCCTTATCCGTTCAGATCGTTGGGCCCGAAATCGAAGAGCTTAAGGAAGTATCAAGGGAGATTCAGAAACAGCTCGCCACCTATGAGGGACTTTACGATATCGAGGACTCTTTTGAACGGGCTACTGAAGAACTGGAATTGGAGCTAAAGCCAGCGGCTTCTCATCTTGGCGTAACCGCTCAGCAATTGGCTCAGCAGGTGAGGCAAGCCTTCTTCGGCACCGAAGCGCAAAAGATTCAACGGGGACGCGATGAAGTGAATGTCATGGTACGCTACCCTCGCGAGGAGAGGCGTTCTCTCGCTTCGCTGCAGACCATGATGATCCGCACGCAAAACGGTACGGAAGTTCCATTCGAGGAAGTCGCTACAGTGGTTCCGGGTAAAAGCATGCCGTCAATTCAGCGGATCGACCGCAAGCGTATCATTCGTGTATCCGCTGATGGGGATACAGAGGCGGTCGATGTCGATTCGATTCAAGCGGATCTAGTGAACAACTTTCTTCCTGCCCTGTTGAGGGACTATCCTGGCGTAACCTATTCTTTAGAGGGCCGAGCCCAAGAGACGCGCAATAATAATGCCGAGTTTTTAAAAGGATGCCTATTCGTGATTTGCGCCGTCTATGTGCTTTTGGCCATTCCGTTCCGCAGCTATACCCAGCCATTTATTGTGATGTCGGCGATTCCCTTTGGGATCATCGGAGCTTTGATGGGGCATGTCATTATGGATTGGATACTGATGGATATCTTAGGGCGTTCCTCCAGCGCGGCGGCAGCTGTTACCATGCTTTCATTGCTGGGAATGCTTGCTCTGTCAGGAGTGGTAGTGAATGACAGCCTAGTAATGGTGGATTTTATCAATCGGCAGGTCAAAGGAGGCATGTCTTTAGGCGAGGCGGTTCGTCTAGCGGGAGTACGCCGGTTCCGACCCATTTTGCTGACCTCGCTGACGACTTTCGCCGGTTTGCTGCCACTCATGTTCGATGCCAGTAGACAATCTCAGTTCCTGATTCCTATGGCGATATCCCTGGGCTGGGGCATTATTTTCGCGACCTTTATCACGTTGTTGCTCGTTCCTACGATCACTATGATTTTCGAAGACATAAGGGTTGCTTTCTGCAAGCTCTACGATCTTCCCTTGGAGAAAAGGCCTTCACACGAAGAGGAGCCTCAAGAGGCATTGGCTGGAGCGGAGAAGTAGACCGGGACATCATAGATCTATGCAGTATTTCGAAACGTCCCCCTCCTTCGATGGCTATCTACGGCGTGGCAGGTAGACGTTCCGCTACGCCAGTTATTCATGTAGCGGCATGTCTAAGACATGCCGACAATATCCAACTAGCGAGCTAGGGCGAGCGGTGACCATCCGAAATGCATTCTTCAAAAATGCGTTTCGCTTGTTTGGCGTGTACCTGCAAATGAAAGGCGAACATGCAATGCCAGCAATGAGCGTCGAACGGACCGAA
>JANQKI010000323.1 GCA_028281165.1 Opitutaceae bacterium
TTATCCTCTGAACTGATTTCTCCTCTACCAGCCATGTTGGACTGGCCTGCCAGCAAAAACAGATGAACCTTTTCTTTCGGATAGGCTTCGAGTCCCTGCCCGCCTGTTGGAGTTTCTGCTCGGACGAATGCGGCTAAAATCATAGCCAGAATAGAGTGGAAAAGACGGAGCATATTTCGAATATAAGGAGCGGTTCCCGATCAGGTATCCAAACTTTATTAAACTGTTCCAAAACTGGCCGGTTTACCGACGAGGTGGGGCGAAAATCATCAGCACGCAACTATAATATCACATGCGAATCGTCATACTATATTTCCTTTTGTGCCTCACTTTACGTGGGGCGGAATCGGCGCGGCCTAATTTTCTTTTCGCCATCTCTGATGATCAGTCCTATCCTCACTCGTCTGCCTATGGGGAAAAGGTGATCCAGACACCGGCCTTCGACAGGGTGGCGACGATGGGCGTCCTATTTCGCAACGCATTCGTGGCGGCCCCTCAGTGCAGCCCGAATCGCGCGGCTATCCTCACAGGTCAAGGAATCTGGCGCTTAGAGGAAGCGGGGACCCATGGGAGTTACTTTCCCAGCAAGTTCCCGGTTTTCACCCGACATCTGGAAGCTGCGGGTTACCACGTCGGCTACACAGGAAAGCCTTGGAGCCCGGGGAATTGGCGCGATGCGGGATGGGACCGCAATCCCGTAGGAACAGAATATGGCGAGCGTCGGCTTAAACCTCCTACGTCTGGGATTAAGGCTACCGATTATGCAGAAAATTTTAGAGACTTCCTGAAAGCAAGAAAGGGAGACAAGCCGTTTTTCTTCTGGTATGGGGCGAGCGAACCACACCTTGCCTATGAATACGGATCAGGACAACGGGCAGGCAAGTCGCTGGCGGATGCCTCGCTTCCTCCTTTCCTCCCCGACTCGGAAGAAACCCGAATGGACTATCTGGATTACGCCCTCGAAATCGAGTGGTTCGATCGGCATCTGGGCCAAATGCTGGAAATTCTGGAATCGATTGGGGAGCTCGACAACACAGTCATTATAGTCACCTCGGACAATGGAATGCCCTTTCCCTATGCCAAAGCCAATCTTCAGGAATACGGAATCCATGTTCCGCTAGCCATCGCCTGTCCGGATTTATTCCTTGGTGGCAGAGTGACCGACACCATCGTCAGCCACGTAGATTTCGCGCCCAGCATCCTTGAACTGGCCGGCGCGGATCCATTGCCCGATGCGACGGGGATTAGCATGGTTCCGTTCCTGAAGAGAGGGAAGCCACACCGCAATTACGCTCTGGCAGGCCGGGAACGGCATACTCACGCCCGCCCTGATAATTTGGGCTATCCCGCACGCGTTATCCGCACGCAGGAATACCTTTATATTTGGAACATGAAACCGGAGCGTTGGCCAGCGGGAGACCCGGTACCGGAAGGGTTGACGACCGAACAAGTAGAGGGCTCGTTTTCTTCGGATTACAAGGGGTTTACCGGAGGGTTTGAGGACATTGATGGCTCCGCGACGAAGGACTATCTCTTTCGATTTCGCGATCAATATCCTGACTTATTTCATCTAGCCGTCGGTAAGCGTCCGGAGCGACAGCTTTATAAGATAACTGAGGATCCCTGGTGTCTGAACGATTTATCACGCAACCCGAACTATGCAGAAGTCCTGGAGGAGTTAGGCGAATTATTGCGGAGCGAACTTCGTGTGCTAGATGATCCGCGGCTCGGCGGCGAAGGCGACGTCTTCGAGTCGTATCCTCGATTCAGTCAGATGCGCCCATTTCCGGGATTCAGCAAACGAGGAGAGTACAATCCCGAGTACATGGAGGAATGAGTAATAAAAGAAGGCCCCCGCGAATGCGGAGGCCTGAAAAAGTGGTAGGGTATCAGTCTCTCTAGAACTTGTAGCCGAAACTGACGTTAGTTTGCATGCTCTCTAAGGTGAGCTGTTCGAGACGGTCGAACACGTCGTAAAAGATGTAATCACTCTCCTCGGTTACGTTGATCAGGTCGATGGCGAGCTTGAATCCGTTTTCCCAGCGGTAACGGATTCCGATATCCAGGCGGCCGTTGCCTTCAGTGAATTCATTGTTAGAGCCATCGGCAGCCGACGAAGGAACGATCAAGTAATCGTCGCGGAAGTTGTAGGCGAAGCGGGTCGAAAACCCGCCGCGCTCGTAGAAGAGCACGATGTTGTAGGTGTTTTCGGACGTACCCGGGAAGGGATTGGAGTTGCCGAACTCATCGATGAATTCGGAGTCGACGTAAGTGTAGTTGATCATTCCGCCGAAGTTGTTAAATGGCTCTGGCAGGAAGGTGAACGGAGTTTGAAGGGACATTTCCACACCCTGGATGTCAGCGGTTCCACCGTTCTTCCAAGTATCGACCTGGAACTCCTGGACCGGTATGCCGGCGCTCTCGAATCCCACGGTTTCGGTGAAGGTTGTCGGTACGATGAAATTCTCTACGTCTTTGATGAAGCCTGTAATGGCGAACATGCCTTCATCGTTGTCGCCGAAGTAGGTCTCGATGCCGAGATCGTATTGCCATGCCGTAAACGGATCGAGCTGCGGGTTCCCGCGTTCGATTTCACCGTCCGGCTCGCTGACAACAACCCTCGGGCCCATTTCATTGATTGTCGGCCGGGTCAGGGCTTGCGAGATCGCGCCACGCACCTGGAAGGGCGCTTGGGGGTCATCCGGTGACAGGATGATGTTGAAGGAAGGCAAGACCTCGGTGTAGTCCTGATCCAGCGTGGTAGGCTCGTCCAAGAGCTCGACGTCGCCCGCAAGCGTTTCCGCAGTGACTTTGCCGATACCACCCGCTTTCGTATTGACGTAGCGGAGTCCAATGTTGCCGCGAGCGCGGGCCGAACCCATAGCGCCATCGAAGTTGGCTTGGAGGTAGAGCGCCGTGGTTTCTTCTTCGACCGTGTAAACCTCGCTGTTTCCCGTGACTTCAAGTGGGCCCTCAAGAGGGTATTGATCAATTAGCCCGGGAGAATCGACTACCACCCAGGTGTTGGGAAATCCCGCAGGACCTTCGCCGAAGCCAAAGTCGTCGTGAGCCGAGACCCCATAATCGGTGTTGCCGTCGGCTGCAGTAATCGTGTCTAGATCAGCCGTGGAATCGACAGTGTTTCCTTGCTTGCGATCGAACTCATTCTCGGTGAGCCGAACACCAACTTCGAGGGAGGAGAAGAAATCGTTTTCGTACATTCGATGTTCGAAGTCGAGCCGCCCGACAGTCTCTTCGTAGCTGATGGTCCGCTGACGCTGGTCGAGATCCCGGAACTCGATTTCGTCAGGCGTGCGCAGGATTGCTGGAGTGGTCATGGCTGGCATGCGGAAATTGTCGCGCATGTCGTAGGATGCCACGCCATCACGGTTGACTCGGCTCGCCGCGTTGGTCTGTACCCAGTCTTCTTCACCGTCAGAAAAACTAATTTCACCTGAGAAAGAGTTGCGGTCTCCGTCCCATTTGAAGCCACCCGTGATCCCTGAAGATTCTACATCGGCCTCGCGGAACAAGGAATCTTGGTCCGTGCGGTGACGGTCTATCGTCGCTTGGACCAGCGTGTTGGTTTCGGGATCAACCACGCCGCTTATGAGGTCGCCCCGGCTCCACTGCATTTGAATGCGAGAACGCTGTTCGTTGCGCTCTTCCCGAGAGATCAAGGTGTCGATATAGAATTCCGTCTCATCGTTGGGTCGAAACTGGAAGGTGCTGGTAAGGTTCAAACGGGGATTGTCGCCGGCCTTTGAAAAGTAGCGGGTGCGACCGGGATAGGCGGAACCTACCAAGGCCAAGGCGGCCGGATCCGTATCGTCACTGAGAAAGCCCTCATCGACTATTAGAAAGTTCTGATTACTTTCAATCCGGTCGATGCGACGATCGCGTTCCTCGTAGGTGCCTTGAATCAAGAAACCGGCTTTACCTTCGGCGAAAACGTTAGAATAGAATCCGCTAAAACCAGGTTCATCCGAATCCTTGAAATCATTCATGTTGTAGCTGAAGTCAGCTCCGTAGGATAACTTGCCAACTTCGAGAGGCCTGAAGGTGCGCAGCTTCACTGTACCGCCTACGCCACCTTCGACGTCGCGGGCTGAAGGCGATTTGATGACCTCGATGGAATTGTAAAGATCGGAGTTGAAAACCGACAGCTGGGCGTCTCGCTCAGGACTGGAGTCGTCCACTGTGACCATGGAGGAGCGGCCATTGATTTCTACGCGAGTGAAGTTTGGATTGAGGCCGCGCACAGAGACCTTCTCACCCTCGCCGTTGTTGCGGGTCATCGCTACGCCAGTAATGCGTTGGATGGCTTCGGCCAAGTTGGTATCAGGAAATTGGCCGATTTCCTCAGCCATGATCGAGTCGGTGACTTGGTTCGCCTCTCGCTTGGCTCGGAGCGATTCCGCTAGGGCCGAACGGTAGCCTTCAACTGTAAGCGATTCGAGTTCATAAACCTTATCATCTTCATCTTGAGCAAAAGTTGTCGCTATGCTCAAGCAGGCCGCGGTTAGCGTTGCGAGTCCGTATAATTGCTTTCCCAATACGCCATTCCAAAAAGGAGCTTTTTTCTCTGGAATGGATGCTTCGCGTTTAAACGAAGCAGTCTGCCTAATTTCTGGGTTGTGATTTTCGTGGTTCATCCTAGTCAATTCTAGTCGTTTTTTATGCAGTTTTATTTGTCGTAGTCTCTTGCTCTTGCGGGAGGTAGACTCTGCAAGAGCCCGAAATTCTTTCAGCGCCGTCGATATTTAGATCGTTGCCGATATTGCCGAGACGACGGCTGATTTTCGCGCGGTACCAAGGGTATTTATGCCATTTTGGCTCATGTTATTTTGGAGCTTAAGAGTGTCAGATATTCTTCCGTTCTGACATGCCCGCCTGTCGGTATGGATTGCGATGGCAGACAACATAAAATAGACTTTAACGGCCGGGACTGAGTCTTCGATACGCGCTGAATGGAACTGTTGCGAAACTTGTGTCCAGCTTGAAACCTAGATCTATGATGCAAGAGTGCCATTCGGGATCGAGGACGGGAAAATCGCCGTCCTTCAAGCCCTGAATAGCGGATTGGAAAATGGGAAGCGGCGAGTAGACCTCGTTAATCGCGATCAAGCTGCGAACGTCGGATGGTGAGCGAATCGATTTTTTCGCCGTCGATATTGATGATCGTGTAGGTGACGCAGGGGTCTGCGACTTGAGTGTCGAATTCCAGTAATCCGAACGATTGCTTTTCGTTGTATCCAATTAACGAATGCGGCATTAGATCGTGCACATGTTGATTGGTGAGTCGCGAGCTGCTGAATTCGTAGAGTGGATACGCGTCCGCGCGTTCGATGCGATAGGCGTCGCTGCGGTGGCGGTCGGCGGAAAGAAGGACGACGCCTTCGATTTCATTTTCGGCAAGGAAATCGTAAATAGATTGCCGTTCTGCGGCGAAGCCATCCCAGGTATCCAAGCTGCCGGGTTTTACGTTTTCCGCCCAGGGTACGGGGGAAGCGAGCATCTTGAAAGTGGCTCTTGATTCGCGGAGCGTCTGCTTGAGCCATCGCATTTGGAAGGTGCCAAGCATGGAAGGGCTTGGGTTGGAGGGGTCCTCTCGGTAGTAGCGTCCGTCGAGCAGAATGAAATGGACGTCGCCGAGTTGAACGTCGAACCAAACGCCCGGATTAGCATCACCACCCCCGTAGTACGGGTTA
>JANQKI010000032.1 GCA_028281165.1 Opitutaceae bacterium
CGCGACTATTGCGGAGCTTACCGGACTGCCTTTCGTCTCGGCATCCAATAAATTCGAATCGCTTGCGGCCCACGATGCCATCGTCGAATCGCACGGAGCTCTCAAACAGCTCGCTGTCAGCCTGATGAAAATCGCAAGCGATATCCGCATGCTGGCTTCCGGTCCTCGCTCAGGCATCGGCGAGATCACCATTCCCGCCAACGAACCCGGATCCTCCATCATGCCAGGCAAGGTAAATCCCACTCAGGTTGAAGCCCTTACCATGGTCTGCGCCCAAGTTATGGGAAATGACACCACCATTACCTTTGCTGGAGCCAGCGGTCATTTCGAACTGAACGTATACAAGCCGGTCATGATAAACGCTTTTCTCCAATCGGCCAACCTCTTGGGCGACGCTTGCCATGCCTTCAAAGAAAACTGCGTGATCGGCATCGAGCCCAACAGGCCCCGCATCGAGCAGCATCTAAACAATTCCCTGATGCTGGTTACGGCGTTGAATCCTCACATTGGATACGAAAACGCCGCCAAGATCGCCAAGAAAGCCCATGCGGAAAACACTACGCTTAAAGAGGCTGCTCTCGAGCTTGGACTACTCACGGCAGAGCAATTCGACCAGTGGGTCGTTCCCTCAAACATGATCGGAAAGCAATAGACTGACTCCCCTTTTTATCTTCATCACGTCTTTTCATTGTCCAAACAGACGGAACGCTTCGCAAAATGAAGTGAACAATTTAGCCGAAATTGAATGGTTTTAGAACAGACTTTATGCAAGAATAGCACCCTAGAAATGAAACAATCCTACAAGTTTTAGTTATTATATTACTATGGCAAATGTTGAAGAAAATGGAAACATCATCGAAGCTCTTCGCCTCGTAGTGGCAGACTCGTATGCTCTGCTTGGCGATACCCATCTTTGCCACTGGAATGTGCGAGGCCCAGGCTTTTTCGCTCTCCACGGCGCATTCGAACAGCAATATACGGAACTTTTTCCAGCGATCGACGAAATTGCCGAGCGCATTCGAGCCTTGCGCAGCATGGCGCCAGGAGGCATCGCCAGACTGGCGAGTATGGCGGATTTCGAGCAGATCGACGAAGACGCCAGCGCCGAGACAATGGTCGCCCATCTGGCGGAGCTGAATAGTAAGCTGGTAGAAGACCTGAAGATCGCTCGAAACCTGGCTAACGAATGCGGTGACGACGAGACCGAGGACCTCATGATAGCCCGGATTCAAGTGCACGAGAAAAACATCTGGATGCTTAATAGTTATCTCGATACTTGAACCGCAAGGAATTCACGTATCACAAAAACGGATACAATATATTTGTATCCTCGTACGTGCATAAATAGAGCGATTGCCGGACTACGGCAGGAGAGACTTTAAGAGCATATAGCCCGAAACCACGGAAGCGAGCCCGTGGATCTAGTTTTAGGGATATGAGGATTAATGACACTCCTTAGTCTTCTGACAAGGCGCCTTCGGCGAAGCCCCATCTGTGGTATCCCCACGCGATAATCCGTCTCGGAGCGCCATAAATCCGTCTCGGGGTGGAAGAGAAAGCGAAGTTTTGGGATTATTCGCCTGCTACAATCAGACTCACTGACTAAATGAAAACGCGAAATCTCTTAATATCACCCTCCCAACTGGTCGGCGCTGCGGCGCTTTCCATGACACTTGCTGCTCCCGTAGTTCAGGCTCAGACCTCTGAAGTCGTGGAGCTAGATAAACTCGAAGTAGTGGGAAGGTATCTCTACACTAATCAGGTCAATGCTCTCGAAACGCCGACGCCGATCATTGACGTCCCACAAAGTCTATCGATCGTTACTGCCGACCAGATCGCCCTGCAGGGCTTTACGAATATCGGCGACATCATCGACTACACGCCCGGCGTAAACACATCACAGGGCGAAGGTCACCGTGACGCAGTCGTGTTTCGGGGCGTGCGCTCGACGGCTGATTTCTTTATCGATGGCGTCCGCGACGATGTTCAGTACTATCGCCCGCTTTACAATCTGGAGCAGGTAGAAATATTGCGTGGACCGAATGCTCTCCTTTTTGGACGTGGTGGTACGGGCGGTATCCTGAATCGTGTTACGAAGAAAGGCGTGATCGGCGAAACCTTCACATCTTACCAAGCGAGTATCGACTCATTCGGCGGATTTGGCGTTCAGATAGACAGCAATTTTGCAGTCGATGAAACCTCGGCTTTTCGGATCAATGCCTTTGTCGAGAGCCTGGACAATCACCGTGATTTCTTTGATGGCGATCGGATTGGCATCAACCCAACCGCCAAATTCGAACTCAGCGAAGCTACGACGCTCGATCTTTCGTATGAGTACATTGATCACAAGCGTTTCATTGATCGCGGCATTCCAACCGGGTCAAATGGACGCCCGGTTGAAGCCTTCGAAGATATTGTCTTCGGTGATCCAGAGCTTAATAAAACAGAGCTCGAAGCCCACTTGCTTCGCGCCGCGTTGCAACAGGACTTTTCAGATAATCTGAAAGGCAATTTCAGCGTCTTTTATGGCGACTATGACAAGCTGTACGAGAATTTTTATGCATCGAGCTATAATAAGATGGCTACGCCCAACGCTGTAACGCTCGATGGATACGTCGATACAACCCAACGTGAAAACCTAATCTTGTCAGGAAACTTGATCGGTGAATTTCTAACCGACAGCATGAGTCACACCGTAATTGTCGGCACTGAAATCATCGATACCTCATCGGATCAGGATCGCTACAATGCGTTCTGGAACACCACCTCGGATGACAATGAAATTTTCACGATCGCTCGTCCTCTCGATCTGCGTGGAGGCGTCGGCGTCAACTCATCCGGAGCAACGACAACGAACAGTTTCACCGCGGATCTCAATGATGACACGCGAGTGAGCATCGACGTCTTTTCGGCCTATATCCAAGACGAGATCGAGCTCTCGGATCAGTGGGATGTGATTATCGGCGCTCGTTTTGACAGCTTCGATATCGAGGTTTTCAACGTTCCGGCGAACGAAACGCGGAGCCGAACGGATGATGAAATTTCACCGCGCCTCGGTGTGGTCTTCAAACCGGAGGAAAACATCTCGCTCTACGCCAGCCACAGTGAGTCCTTCCTTCCACGCAGCGGGGAGCAGTTCGCGAACATCAATGGCAGCAACAACCAACTAGATCCGAACACATTCTCCAATCTTGAGGCCGGCCTAAAATGGGACTTCAACCAAGATCTGAGCCTGACCGCTTCCATCTTCGAGATTGAGCAAAGCTCTCCACAGGTCGCCGACAACGATCCGTCGACCTTGGATGTCATCGACTCGGAGATCACAGGCTTCGAGCTGCAGCTTCAAGGTCAATTTACTGAGCAATGGTATGTATCAGCTGGATACAGCAATCTAGATGGAGAGCAAGTCAATCGATCAGGCCCGACCGGCCTACGCCCGCGCGAACTGCCTGAAAATACGTTCTCAATCTGGAACAGCTATCAGGCGACGGAACAATTGGGCCTGGGGCTCGGCCTAACCTATCAGGACGAAAGCTTCATTAACAATGGGAATAGCGCAATCCTGCCGAGCTATACACGTGTTGATGCCGCAGCTTATTATGACGTGTCTGAGGATCTCCGTGTTCAGCTCAACATCGAAAACCTGACCGATAAGCTCTACTTCCCGAACTCGCACAGCACGCATCAGGCGACCGTAGGAGCTCCCCTTAACGCGCGTATATCAGTCATCGGACGATTTTAGTCTTTCACAGCATCAGATCACGGATTGCGGAGCTCGCAAGCTCCGATATTATTCGTATCCTTATTTTGGATGCTATACAGATACGATGGCTACACACCCTTTCTTGATGTGGAATTTCAGAACCAAAGGCGAGGATTGGGTCCAAAATTATGGCGAAAAAGTCATCTCTTGGCGGACTCGAACTGCAACCGGTTTTCCATCAATCTTTCCAGGAGACCAAACAGATCGCTTTATAGACTCAAGAGCTGGAGCTTCAAAATCTACGGAAGAGGATTTTATGATCTTGGGAAATACTACCGATCCGTCTGTAGCTATGATCCATTCAGCCATCACCACGCCACTACCTCCAGATCTCCAAGCCGAGTATGGGTAATTAGGTTTCGCCCGACTTATTGCGATAGGAGGCTCCGTAAGATCCTGCATTTCAAAGATATCCTCTTCTCTCAAGGTTGTTCTCAGAGGCATCCTGAATTTGATGGTAGCTATTGATTCATCATTCTCACGAGCGTCGAATCGCCAGTCCTTCAGCTGGTCAATAACGAGGTTGCCAAGTTCTTTATGAACGTCTCCAAACGTATTGATTAATCCAATATCACCCGTTGGCAGAACTGCCATTTCAATTAGTATATCTTGGTCGCCATGCTTTTCTTGCATCTCGATCGGGTAGGAAATAGCGTGCCTCTTAACGATTTTGATAGGCTCGGAAAGCAATGCCGCCTTAACTAGAGATATGTCAGTAAAATTTGGATACGATTTTTCTAGAAAAGCTAAGACTTCTTGCGACTGGTTAAACGCGGCCACATCCGCTAATGAAATCGAATCATAAACTTTGTAACCAGGCTCAAGTCCCTGTTTAATCAAAGCTTGCAGCACTTTTGGAGAATCAAGCTCGATAGCATCGACAATGGTATCGTCGCTAAACTTTTCGTCGAATACCCAAGCTCCTCCAGCGTCAAGCAAGCTTTCAGCAATGGCTCTTTCACCGAGAGAACAAGCCAGCATCACAGGGGTAAAGCCAGTCTCATGCTGGCGATTAACATCAAATCCGTAATCAATCAGACAGACGACCGAGCTTGGAGCCCTATTAGCTACAGCGTGCAAGACTGGGTCGACCCTAGCTTTGCCTTCCACTCTACCCCCATTGTCAAGAAGCCAACATATAGCTTCGACGTTGCCATGACCTGTAGCCACTACCGCTGGCGTCAAACCCGAGTCGCTTTTCTCATCAACGGAAACTCCTTCTTCTTTCAGCCTCTGTAGAAGTTCGACATCAGCATAACCAGCTGCAGCGTGGAGGAAGTTGAATCCCTTATCTGAAAAAGCAGGATCTACTTTGTATTTATCCCGTATCCAAAAAGCTAGATCCGTTTTTCCATTCCTCATCAGGGAAAGCGCAGCTTTGTGAGCTTCTTTATTTTTGAAATCGATCTTGCCACCTTTGTCCAGTAGGTGGATGGGCGCCGATTGATAATCGTTTCGAATGGCGCTAATCAATGCCGTAGAGTAGTGAAATTTCTGCTTGCTGCCTTTTGCTTCTCCAGGAGCAAGTAGCCTTAACGCATCCAAATGCCCATTCTCGGCGGCCAGCTTTATAGGTGTATTCTTGCCCTCATCTTCAGCAAAGCGTTTAGCCCCATTCAAAAGAAGATATTCGACAACATCTGCTCTGCCGCATTGGGCTGCGAAATGAAGAGGCGTCTTCCCATTTTTAGTTTTGGCATCAACCTTCGCTCCACCCTCGTCTATTAACGATTTTACCAAAGACAGATTTCCATTAAGAGCGGCAATATGTAACGAGGTGGTTAGATTTCCATCACTCAACTTTGCCAAGGTTTTAGTCGAATTAGAAGACGTAATAGGATTGGAGCCACTAAATTTGGAGGACGGCATTAGCTCCAGCGGCCTCCCATCTTTGATAGCCCACATAGCAAGATAGCCACTGGGATCGAGAAGCTCCCCGGAGAGTTCTAATTCTATTCGGTACCGATCCGACGCTCCTTGAGTAGAAAACATAACCCTGGAAATGGTTCCGCCGGTAATCCAGCCAAAAACGAATATTGCGTCGGCTACCTCTTTACGAGACCAGCTTTGCAGGCTTCGGTAAAAACGGTCCGGTCTAACTCGATATCGATCTTCGTCGTTGCGAATTGAATACGTTTTTGGCTGTTTGGATACAAAGTAGGGATAGGTTGGAGCAGCATATCGACCATCGATTGGCAACTCGCCTGTGAAAGCCCATTTTTCGCCAGAAGCCCAGATATTTTCGTCTAATTCAACCTCGCTATCTAAAACCGGGAGCCCCTCCTCAAATCGAGAAATCTCATAAGCTTTTGTTCCAGCCATATAAAACAAACGTACTGGTTCTGCCTTAAGGACGGTGGCAGCTAAAACGCACAAAAGAATTAACCTTCTAGGGTAACACATAATCATTAAATAAATGATTTATAATAGATGGCGCGTAGCTTGTCTAGGTTCAATATTAGGCCGAAATTCGATGAACGCTAAAGTGCTGGCTCTTATATTTTTTGCCGACCTTAACAATGCATATCGTTGATATCGAAATCGCAAAGAAAATTCGTCATCAAATCCGGCCTTCAAGGGACGTGTCGAATCTTGGTTGCCCTCCGCCTTGTGATAGAATCCGTTTAGCTGCCACTTGCCCGCGATCGCCATCTTGTAGCCCGCATCCTGCAGGAGATGCCCAAAGGTCTTTTCGTTCGAATTCAGGTAGCCGAAATGCGTGTAGTTGCGAAAATTATACTTGCCCGTAATAATCATGACGCGAGACGGCGTGCAAATCGGAGTCGAGTAGCAGTGCTCGAACTGAACGCCCTCCACAGCCAGACGATCGCAAAAAAGAGAGAGAATCTGAAGGTGGGCATGGGGCTAAACGTTTTCTAGAAGAGAAAAGCAAGGGGACTGAGTATCAGAGATTTCATAGCTACTTTCGCAGGCGTCTCGGCGTGAAATAAAATCGCTCGATCTCGAGTTCTCCTTCCAAGCCGCGATCGCCTTGCTGCGCCATCCATTGGTCGAGTTCCGAACTTAGTCTGGCCTTTACCTCCGCCAGCGCTGGATCATCGGCCAAGTTTTTGAATTCCCAGGGATCGCTTTCGAGATCGTAGAGCTCTTCGGCAGGACGAGTCATCACGCGAGCGAGTAATCTAGC
>JANQKI010000059.1 GCA_028281165.1 Opitutaceae bacterium
CGGTCGATCAACTCCAGATCGACTGAGGGCGGAGCGGAGCCTGATTCCGTTGTGACGATCCAGGCGAAGATCGCATTCCCTTCTACGGCTGTTTCATAAACCGCTAGAGGCGCGGCAATCTGGACATTGTAGAACGGGCTGTACCAACCTCGAAACGGTTCTTCCTGCCCCTGCACGAGCTCAGCAAACGAGTGCTCAAGGCCCAGGGGCTGCAAGCGCACATTGGCGAGCGTCTCGTCGAAACTCGCTACCTGTCGGTCCTCCATGCGCACGCCCACATCCGGATGAAAATGCCAGTGGCTCGTAAGCTTGCGGGGGCGATCGGTCTCGACCCAGTCGACAATGACCCATCCCCAACTCCTGAGATACGCAACCGATCGGTGATGGTGGGCTTCGCCTTCTAGACCTTTGAATCCCTTATCAAACGTACCGAACCCAACAGTATAGTCGTCGGACAGGATGACATGGGACGGATCCATCGGCTCTGTGAACTCCAACTCCGCAGAATTTTGCTGCTTCCCATCCACAAGAATCAGGTTCGCTCCACGAGTGGAGCGCACGTAGTTCGTCATCGGGACGTCTTTATAGATGTAGCGTCCCGTATCCACAATCAAGTCGCGTCCGCCGCTGGCCATGGCGAATTGCAAGATGTCGTTGTGTTGATGAGAGATTCCCCAAGGTCCGAACTCAAAGAGACTCCAATCAGCATCCTCAGTCCAACCGGATCGCGCAAAAAGTTGACCCGACCAGGGCCAGAATCGGGACGGACTCATTGTCGGCTCGACACCCTCGGCACCATGTGTCGCGATGTATCGCCAGTCGTCGTGATCAAAGATTTCAGCGAGGCGGAGGACTAACGGGCGAACGTGATCACGATCGGCATTATTATTAAGCGGGATAGCGCCATCGGGTCGCATTGCCCAGGTCAGGAATTCTCCCATGGACTCGATACGATCCTCAAATTCTGAGGGGGGTTTGAATCCTGCGGCTCGCATGAACTCCACATATTGCAGGAAATACTCGAGAACCGTGCGGTGGTAATGGCTGGAAAGTTCCTTTTGTACGCCATCCGGATAGATCTGGAAATCAAGTTCCTCTATGAGAATACCTAGTGCATATTCACGCCATTCTGCAGCCTTTTTGAACTCCGGCCAGGCAGCGGCGGCATGGGAAAGACCGATCATCTCCTTGATGGCGTGATTATGCTTGCGCCGGTGGTAGTCCTTAGCGTGGACCGCCTGATCGTATGCCGCCGAGACCATCATGAGCCTCGCAGCGTCCGAAAAAGCCGGCTCCTCCTGGAGAAAGTAAAAGGCCTGAGGCCAAGATTGGAGAAGACGGGTAGCTGTGGTCATTGGCCGCCAGACGCCGGAAAACTGCTTGTCATTCGGGGCATCTGGCGGAATTGGATTGGAGGTCACGAAATCGAGGATCGCTCGATCAATGTAGGCTGCCAAGGCGGGGTCTCTGGTGACCTCATACTGCTTCAAAAGGGGCAGAAAATGGAAGTGGCGATTCAGAAAAATTTCCCATTGCAGATCGGTCTTCGGACCTCGGTCGAGCCAGTCAATCCTGCCGTTTTCAAGTCGTTTGGCCTCTGCTTTGACTGATTGAAAAGTGTAGATATCTTCTAGAACCTCCTCTGACTGAGGCATAAAGTCATCGTATAATCCCGGATCGTGGACACCCGTGCGTCCTTTTAGCCAAGAGCCGTTATCCGTCTGGCGGTAGTAGGTGGCCAAGGCTCGCATCGCTGCGGCAGTGTCGCCATTTCCAACGGCTGCCTTGACTTTCTCAAGGCCCGGATGATCCAGGTTGAGCGCCTTCAATAAGCGGTCTGCCTTTTCAGGGAAAGTCTCTGAAAATTCCGTAGCGGTGGAAATGGAAGGCACCGGACCCAAGCTACGCGGGTCGGGACCGTAGTCGGTGTAGGTGAACTGCTCTCTCGAGAGCGCGTAGGGCCGCTCGTCCGGACGGAGGCCCGGCAATGAAGCTCTGATCTCAGCGATTCGATCCTCCGAGGATAGAATCTCCTGGTCTTCGCCACCACAGCCAGAGAAAAGAAGACTCAAAGAAGTCGCCGTTAAAACACCGATATTCAAAACAAGTTTTTTTCGCTCTCGATGCGCTCGACATCGAATCCTATCGCGGTTTGGGGGTTTGCCCTGTCCGCGATGGTATTTCCACCGCGTGAACAGGGCATGTAGCGACGATGGAAGTTTCTGTAGTCGAGATGCCCAATGGCAGTTAGAGACTCCAGGGCATGGGGCGCAGGTGGAACTGGGTAGGTGTCGCATGAATCTCATGATCGCAACGTCGTTAGGAAACCATAAAGCAACCTGCCTCCAAAAACAGATAGATTAAATCGCTCAAACAATAGAGTAAACGCCGCAGCGCCGATCATTGCGGCAGACACAGGGTCAAAAAAGATGACATGGGAGCAGTTGTCAGTCAACAGGTTGAGCTTCTGAACAAGAGCCAATCGGCCCAATTTCTTCTGAATTACCCCGAGCCCCAAGGGCGTCCCCAGCATGAAACATGAATAGACGACGATTCATCCGAAACGGAATAGTCGGCAGCCTCGCCGCAAGCCAATTGCTCCCAAAGACGCTTGGCGCCACCACTCTCTTCAACATCGAAGAAGAACGCTTTTTCCCCGACCTCAAAAAACGCTTCGCCAGCCCCGTAATTATCGATTCAGTCGATCTGCTCCGCGTTAAAGACACCCACTTCGTCGTCGCCACATCGATGGATGGAGCCAAGGGATTCGCTCTAACCAACAGCCGCCTGACCAATACGACCACCCTCTTCAACAAGCAAGTCGCCTCGTTCTTCAAAGGGAAAGACGCCCGCGACATCGAGGCCCATGTCCTCGACGAGCTCTATCTCTACCGCCGCAATTACAAGTACGCAGGCATGCCGCTTTGGAATAGCGTCGCCCACGCCGAAATCGCCATCCTCGACATGCTGGGCCGCATCGCCGGGGTCCCCTCCAATCAGCTCATTGGCGCCCCGCTGCGCAGCGAGGTTGACGTCTACCTGTCGAGCACCGAGCGCAGCACCACTGCCGAGGAGGAAGTCGCTTGGGTCGATAAGCGTATCCAAGAAACCAATTCAAAGGCCGTAAAGCTGAAGATCGGCGGGCGCATGAGCCGCAACGCCGACGTATACCCCGGTCGCTCCGAGGACCTCATAAAGCTCTCCCGCAAGACTTGGGGAGACGACTTCACCATCTACTTCGACGCCAACAGCACCTACGACGTGCCGCACGCCATCGAAATGGGACGGATGCTCGAAGACTATGGCATCGGCCTCTTCGAGGAGCCCGTTTCCTGGGAGGACTTCGACGCTACCAAGCAAGTCGCCGACGCGCTGGACATGCCCGTGGCCGGCGGCGAGCAAGACAGCAGCCTGCCGAAATGGATTTGGATGATCAACAACCGGGCTGTCGACATCTGCCAGCCCGATCTCCTCTACAACGGCGGTTTCGCTCGCACGCTACGCATTGCTAAGCTATGCGAACGCGCCGGTATGGACTGCACACTACACTCGCCCAAAAACGATCCCCTCGCCGCCTACGCTTTGCACTTCACATCGCTCGCCCCGAATATCGGACCCTATCAAGAATTTCGAGCCATGCTGCCCGAAGACGAGAGCTACTTCACCCCCAAGCTTCGCGTTAAAAACGGCAAAATCGGCGTCCCCACCGGCCCCGGCTTCGGCATCGACTTCGACCCGGATTACTTAGCGAAGGCGGAAAAGGTCTAGAGCGAAATCGAAGCGTCCAGCAAAAGCTGACATGGGAACAGTTGTCAGTCGTGAGCGATCACGCTAACGGTTCCCGTGTCAGCTTTTGGGTCCTTCGGCCAACTGGAAGAAG
Source organism: Opitutaceae bacterium (assembly GCA_028281165.1). Taxonomy (GTDB): domain Bacteria; phylum Verrucomicrobiota; class Verrucomicrobiia; order Opitutales; family Opitutaceae; genus JANQRT01. The sequence goes on from JANQKI010000059.1 coordinate 3,881, forward strand.
TCAAGGCAGACATAGGGGCAGACTTTGTACCGCTTAAGAACGATTGATAGTTCCGTAAACTTATTCGAAGTCGATCAGCTCCACATCGAAGAGCAGTGTCGCGTTAGGCGGAATCGATCCTCCTTTGCCGTGCGATCCATAGCCGAGTTTCGACGGAATGATGAGGGTACGTTTTTCGCCTTTTTTCATGGCCAGGAATGCCTCGTCCCAGCCTTGAATTACTTGTCCGACACCCACTTGGAATTGGATGGGGTGGCCGCGATCATATGAACTGTCGAACTTTACACCGTTCAAAAGTGCACCATTGTAGTGGGCAGTTATTTGATCGCCGATCTTGGGGGCGGCATCGCCGCTACCTTCTTGGTTAACGATGTAGTGGAGACCTGAGTCCGTGCCGAATGCGTGGGGAAACTTTTCTTCGATTGAGGCTATCTCGGGATCAGAGACTGTTACTGTTCGAATGTGGTTTCTGATTCTTACGGCTTCTGAATGATCGACCGCAGTTTCGAATATGTTTACAGCGGATGAATCATTCGTATGTTCATTTAAGAAAGTGCCTATGATCTTATGCACTTCTTTTAAGCGTGGGTCTGAGTCATGTAAAAAAAGGTTCAGTACATTAGTGACTTGCTGAACCGCCTCGAGCACATCCAATTGTTGTTTGCTGTTCGGTTCAGGATAACTCAGTTTCTGACTATTCTCAACTAAACGAGAGAAAGCGGCGAATCTAAGGTCATCACTGTCGTCATCTAGTACTACTTTTGCGAGGATTTCTTGAGAATACAATTTTTCGATTGCAATCAAACGTTGCGAATTTTTCAGCTTCCAATTACTGGCGATTTTGCCGAGAATGTCCTGATCACGGGTGGTTTCTGCATCCGGTAATCTTGAGTGACAGCCAACGCAGAAAAAAGCAATGGCTGAGTAAACGCTCAGTGCAGATAAGAATTTTGCCATAAGATTCTAGTAAACTAATAGAGATGTTAAAGCATGGGAACTACGATACAGAAAGAAACTAGATATTCTGAATCCGTCAGGTTTCTCGGGGAATTTGGATGTATCCTATTGCCTCTTGTATTGGTTGTCGGCTTTTTAATCTTCAGGTATCACGACTATTTTTCAAATCGTTTTGCGCGAAAGATCGATAAAGAGTTCGAACACCAGATTGCCGATCACATAAGGCATCTTGATGCGAACGTGTTGACGTTAAAGTTGGATGATTCAATTGAGGATCAGAAGCCGAAAGCCCTACGCCCAGGAGAGAAGTATTTAGTCTACTACTGGAACAAGACCGAACACCGAGACGCAATCGACCTAAAAAAACATGAAACAATCGATGTATATCGTTTAAACGGTTTCGTATGGGATAAACGAGACATGCCAGAATACAAGAGAGAGATTGAGGAAATCCATCTTTCGGATTATGCGAAAAGAGATCCTGACGAATTCGGTTCAATAAGGTATTTGGTTGTAGCGAGATTGTATGTGGAAAACTATGTACCCGGTAAGAATCAGTACTATGTGGTAAAACGTATTGGGGGAGGAGTGGCACAGGGTCCCTACGTAGGCTCCACTACTGGAGGTTCTGCAGATACAGGACTCGACGTGTGGATTAAGGACCTCGTAGAGAATAGATTCGTTTCCCGCAGGAGATTTGATGATCCTTATGATTTGCACAAATTCATGATGAATTTGGGCAGTAGCGAATAGAGCGCGATCAAGGCAATTCACTTGTTATCATTTTGGTGGAAGAAGCGAGTTCGATAGCCAGAAAGTACTGATTATTGGACAGGGGCTGTGTAGAAATGAAAGAATCGATCCCGCTGCGGAATCTTCATATCCAAAATCCTCATCAAATCTAAATGAAATAAACCGATCGAACATTATACAATCAGCTTGACTCGCGCCTTTCAGAGAAGTGGTCAGCTTTCTTAGTTTCGCTGCGTAGTCGCAATCCCTTTCACGCAGCTTGGCGTGTCTACCGCAGAACGCGCTTATTCCTTTGGGCACGTCCATTGATTTAGCGCTGCCGATCCACAGGCTTTTATCGCAAATAGCTTGCAATAAATCTTGATTTTAATGAAAGCTATTTGCGATAAGCCTTGTCATACGAACAATGAGATACCTATTAGCAGCGACTGTATTGATCACAGCGGGGTCTGGATTTGGGCAGACCCGAAACGATTCCGAGACTATCGATTTGGACCCGATGGTAGTCACGGCGAGTCCGTTCGTCGAACGTAAGGAGGAACTGGTCGTTCCAGCTGGCAAATTGACGGGAGAGGCTCTGAGACGATCGACGGAGTCTTCTCTGGGCGCGACACTTTCTGGGGAGCCGGGAGTTCACTCGACCTACTTTGGGCCAGGAGCCGGGCGACCGATCATTCGTGGCTTCGATGGCGATAGGATTCGTATTCTGAATCAGGGTACGGATACCTTTGATGTCTCGCAGACGAGTCCCGACCACTGCGTGAGCGTCGAGCCGCTTTTCGCTGACGAAATAGAAGTGGTCAGAGGGCCGGCGTCTTTGCTTTACGGAAATGCGGCTATTGGCGGTGTGGTCAATGTCTTGGGCAAGGAGCTGCCAAGGCAAAGAGCGCTGACCCCATTTAGTGGGCAGGCTGAAGCATATTACGGATCCGTCTCCGACGAGAAGTCGTATGGGCTGGCATTGCAGGGAGGCCAAGGAAACTTCGCCTGGAGCGCGGGATTCTTGGATCGGCAATCCAGCGATTTTGAAATTCCAGGCTTTGCCGAATCGGTCTACCAGATGGAGGCGGAAGAACATGAGGGCGAGGAACACGAAGGTGAAGAACATGGAGAAGAAGAGCACGATGAACACGACGAGCATGAAGAAGAGGAAGAAGTCTTCGGCGTTTTAGAAAACAGCTTCGTAGACACGCGAACGGGTTATCTCGGCTTGGCTTGGTTTGGCGATAACGGCAGCTTCGCTGTATCCTATTCTGAATACACCACTGAT
>JANQKI010000062.1 GCA_028281165.1 Opitutaceae bacterium
CCCAAAATAGATTCCGCGGCTCTTTCCACTTCGCGACGAAGGGATTCCAGGCTTTCCTGCATTTCAGGTTGTATTTCGCGCGCTTGATCAACGAATCCCTGCCGTAGCATCTGCGAGCTTATGTCGAATTTCTCATCGAGGTCGTCTTGACTCTGCTTGCGCAGCATATCGTAGAGCTGGCGGTGGAGCCGTGGCTCGGTTGCTTCCGAGTCTTCCGTTACTTGCCGCAAGTCGCTGAGCAGATTTTCCAAAGATTCGCGTTGTTCTTCAAGTTTCTGAGCAATGCCGTCCCGATCGTCGGAATCATCGAGACGCGGCGCATTTGATTCATCTAGCTGGTTTAGTTCGGACTCGATTTGCTTCTGCCGCTCCGTCAAGTCGCGTATGTTCTTGCGAGCATCGCGCAGTTGTTCAGCGAATTGGCTGGAGGTATTTTCTCGGAAGTCTTCCTTTAGATCCTCCAAACTTTCATTGGCTCTAGCCCCGGATGCGAGGGCTTGCGAGACTTCGCCTTTTTCAAGCCGTTCCCTCGTTTTCTGCATTTGCTCGCGGGTTTCGTCTAGCTGACGACGAGCGTCGCGGGTTTCTTCATTGGACTGCAGGCGATCCATTCTTTGCCGCGTTTCATCAACATCTGCGAGCATCTCTTGCTGCTCTTCTTCCAAGCGTTTTAGTTCGCGGCGGATCCTTTCTTTCTCCTCCTCATTTTCCGCTGCAGCTAGGGCTGTTTGCAATTCTTGGAGACGTTCGTTGATGTCTTGTTGGCGTCGCGATAGCTCGTTGAGCTTGCTTAGGATTTCCAATTGCTCTCGATCCTCGGGGGAAGGTGCGACTTGGGCCTGGCTTTCCGTCTCGTAGCGATTTTCCTCTTGTTGGAATTCCATTTCGTTGAGCTGCCCCTGATTACGACTGCTTCCGCCACCACCTCCGCCTTGTCCTTGTCCCACATTGTATTCTTTTGGCATCATGCTTAAGAGTGAGCTGTAGGCTCCCTGAGCGGCTCTGGAAGCGGGGTCGAGCTTGCTATCGGAAATATCGTCGATCACTGTATCCAGATTTTTGATCGTGGTCTCCATGAACTTCTCGGCCTTGTCCGCGGCTTCTTTGGCTTTATCTTCCTGCAGTTGTCCTTTCAGGCTGGAAAGCTGATTCAGGATTTCCTTCTGCGAGTCGCGCAGAGCTTCCGAGTCTTCCAGGAAACTGGAGTCCTCAAGACCTCTCTGCTTCAATTTCCACAGGGCGATGGTGATCTGTCGCTGCTGATCGATCAGCTCTTCTCCCTGCTCGCCGCCTTGACCTTGCTGCCCTTGGCCGCCTTGCTGTTCACGGAAAATCTCGTCCAATGACCGCACTTCGGCGAAGTACAGATCGCTTGACGTGCGGCGCGGCTCTCCACTTGGACTGTAATCTTCCGCCCAAACAAACCATGAGACCAGATCATTGGGAGTTAGCTCTTTTTCTTCTAATTCGAGTACTTGCTGGAAATTGGACTCGATGATCTCTTCGTCACCATATTTCAATGACACATAATCCGGTTCCTCGGAACCGACGGCAAAGCCAACCCCATAATCGAGAAGCCCGAAATCGTCACTAGCTTTCCCTTGGAAGTCGATTTCCTCAATAGGCGAGACCCGTTGATCGCCTTTAGGAAAATCTACGGCGAGTTCTGGGCGTTTGTTCCTGAGCGCTTCGATACGAATATCCGGAGGGTTCGCATTGGTACGCTTTTCCTGGTCTTCTAGGCGAAGCGAAAAGCGTAGGGAATCTTTAAGTACAAAAGATGTGGTGAAGCGCGTTCGTTCGGGATTGGCAGCCTGCAAGTCGATCTCACCCCCATTAGGGTCCACCAGCTTGGCTTGGCTGACTGGCTTGTTGAATTGGAAACTATACTCAAGATGGGTTCCTTCGACCGCGCTTACGCGACGCGTATCCTCAACGAAACGGTCTTTCCAACCTGTGTAAGACGGGTAGTCAAGTTGGGCGTCGGCCTGAACCAATGCGGGCAAATCATAGACGGTGATGGCGAAGTCCTCCGTCTTCTTGTTCTCGTACTCGACTTCATAAAGAGTGTCCTGTTGGACGTTTTGCAGCGTGTAAGCGAATACGGGATCCGAGAGGCTTCTAGCCATAGCGATGCGGCTTTGCGTCCCGTCGCTTTTTGTGGTTACAAGTGTAGCGTCAACTGGCGGCTCACTAGTAAAACGAGCGGTAATGACAACAGTTGATCCCCGCTCTATTTCCGAGTCGCCTGGAAGAACCGTTACCTTGTCCGAAAAAACGACTTGAGTGATGGGCGAGGTCTTAACGGGTTCAGTAATGTAGGCCAAACCGAGCAGAATCCCAACAAGCGAGACCATGCCAGCATTGATCCATCGCGCATTGCGAATGGTCTTCTTTCCAGAGTCTTCCCAAAAGAGGCGGCTTGGATGCTGTAGGGCTTTAGTAATGACACGCTTTTGCAGAAAGTTGAGCGATTGATCCGATTCCATTTGCTCAACAGCCGTTAGCAGCGTTTCCTTTAGGGAGGGTCGGTCGACCTCGATAAGTTGAGCGGCCTTTTTGTAATCGAGCGGTTTCTTCCGTCTATCTTTAATGTTGAGATAGCTTGCGACCAGAATAGATGCTCCGGCTAGGTAAAACGCTAGATTCGCGTAGTCTCCCGCCAAATACCGCCAACCGATCAGGACTGTGACAATGGCAGCTACGATCAACCATCGTCTCGATCCCTTTTCTAGGAATTCGATATCACGTAGTCGTTTTGCAACGACGAAAAGCTCTCTCCTTAAATCCGACTCGATTGGCTGTTGTTCATTGCCCTTCTTCATGCGGCAGCACTCTCCCTTCTCTTTCCTAAATTAATAGCTACGAGGCTTTCCGCAACAAGAAAGCCCACAGTCGCGAGTATGAGCCACCTCCACAACTTTTGCTGGCTCTCTAATTCGATCGCATTTTTCAGGCGATTGTTTTTCTCCTGGATGTTCGATGCCACGGCTTGCTTATTGTTTTCAAGCGGAACGCCGAGCTGGTCCCAGACGTCAACCTCAAGGGGACTCGTATTGCTTTCTTCGCTCGATACATTTAACGCGACCCAGCGTTCGCGATTGTCCTCTTTTAGCTGATACAATCCGGGAGCTTGCGGAAGTTGTTCTGCATAGTTTTCCTCCCCAAGTGGCTTCCATTGAACGGCTGAACTTGCTGTTGTCAGGCCAGGATCGTCAATACTGGCAATACTTGGTCCTGTTTGGCCTCCAACCGAGCGCTCGACCAGTCGCTGCAGCCAAGGAACGAATTTGGAGGAAAGCACCCATTGGCTGGCTTCTGGCGACCAGTCGCCTCCCCAAACGATCAATCTTCCCTTGCCGATGGCCTTTTCAATCACGGCAGGGGAGTCGTCGTCGAATCGAGCGGCAATATTTGCTTCCGAACCGCTTGGCATTTCTAGCGACTGCGCCTTCCAAAAGCGAATTTTACTGAAGTCGCTGTACTTGGGGTCAGCGAAAAGAGCGAACAGGGGATGTTGAAAATCGATTTGCCCGAAAAGGGCGTAGCTGCCTTCGACTGGTTTCGGTTGCCATGCAGGTTCATCTGCGAGCTTGCGGAGCGTTTCCCAGTGAGCGTCTTCTTTGAGTAAAAACAGGGCGTAGGCTCCAGCTTCAATGCTTGATTTGATCTTCTCCAACTCATCGGCGAAAAGCTCGCGATTTATGACAAGAAACGAATTGTCTTCGATACCAGCTTCTTGTGAATCCTCATGGCCTATCGACAATGATTGAAAATCGACAATGGGATCTTTCCATCCAGCTATGGCTCTGCTGAGGAAAAAAGCGGCATGGTCAGGCTTTTTTTCGTCTCCAGTACCATAGTATTGGGTACTTATTTTTCTAGGTTGATCCTGGGTGAAAAACAGAGTGTTGTCGTACTCGGTCGGATCGCCAGAAAGTTCCAGTTTAAATGGACCCTCAGCGTCGACAGGAATGTCTACCAAGAGAAGGCGAGTTTCATCTCCATTTAAACGAAGGTCGATACTTTCGCCAAGTCTCGTGTCGTTCAGCGCGTCTTTCAACTGAAGGTTAAGTTTTACTGGTTCGATAAAATAGGTACTGCGCAGTCCGATTCTGGCTTTTCTCTCCGCGGTTCCTTGCTTGGCCCAGCCGAGCCATTGCATGCCTGCGTTTCCTTGAACATCCGAATCGATAGTATGAAACTTCAGGCGCGTATCCGTAGGCCAATCACGACCCGTCAAGCTAGCCACTCGAGAACCTTTGACGAGATCGGAGATCAGGATGATTTTTCGCTCGCCAATCTCTCCGTGAAGCTCTGTCAATTCATCGAGCTGCTCCATGGCTGTTTCGATTCCCAGGTCCAGACTCGTCGACTTCCATCCCGGTTTATGATCGGCTAGTAGCTTGCCGAGCAGGACAGATCGCTCGGAAAACGGAGTCTTGCTCCATTGCTCGTAGCTCAAGACCGTTCGGGCGGAATCGGAAAAAGCGATTATGGAAAGCTGATCGGCTGGTCCTAGTTTCGAAGCTTCTTCTAGCGTCGCGTCTATAACCTTTTCCCAAATGCCCTCGCGTTGCATACTGGCGCTCTCGTCGATGGCGATGGCGACACTTACTGGAGCCGCTCCTTGCGGTAGAATCGGAACGTCTTTACTGAAGTAGGGTCGGGCAAAAGCCAAGGCTAGCAGACCAATTACAAGGCAACGCAATAATAGTAGCCAAGGATTCTGGATACGGCTTCGCCTTTGCAATCTTGGCGGAGATTCATCGAGAAATTCTGTAACGCTAAAGGCGATACGATTTCGAGTAGCTCTTCTGATGAGATGGAACACGATGGGTCCAGCTATCAAGAGAGCTCCTGCGAGAAAGAGTGGAGAGAGAAAACTCATCCCGCCTTCCTCCTCGCCGTCTGAGCGCGTGTGGCTATCCCTCTTTGACGCATCATCTCCAGCAGAGCGAAATCAAGCGGAAGGTCTGTCCTCACGATCTGGTGACGAATTCCTAGCTCTTCCAGCGTCTTTTTCAGTTTTTCCTGATGGGCGTTGAATTTGCTCAGATAATTTTGGCGAGCCAGTTCCGGATCGATGTAGATTCGATTGCCATTTTCCAGATCTTCCCACTCAGCAGCTTGTCCGAATTCCAGGTCGCGTTCGGCGGGATCGAGGATCTGCAAGGCTCTCACGTCGTGTCCAGCCACTATGAGCTGGCCCATCTCTTTTTTCCACTCTTCGGGTGGCGAGAGAAAATCGGATACGACAAGAATCAGGCTCCTTTTCGGACTCAGCAAAGCCGTTTGCTTTAACGCCTCCGCCGGTTTGGTTTCACGCCCCTCGGCCTTGCGATCAAGCATTGCCAGGAGTCGCTTGAAGTGACCTGGTCGCCAACGGGCTGGAAGATAATCGCGAATCTTGCTGTCAAATAAAGCGAGCCCAACGACATCTCTTTGTTGCAGAAGGAAATAGCCAAAGGTAGCGGCGAGGGTGCGAGCGTAGTCGGATTTCGAGTAGTCTCGCGATCCGAAGCTCATGGACCGGCTTGTATCTAAAACGATGAGACAGCGAAGATTCGTTTCGTCTTCGAACTTTTTGATGTATTCTCGATCGGTACGAGCCAAGGCTTTCCAATCCAAGTAACGCAGGTCATCGCCCGGGCTGTACTGGCGATATTCGGTGAATTCGACGGAAAATCCCTCCAGTGGGCTTCGGTGTAAGCCAGCCCAAAGGCCTTCCACCACAACACGAGCTCGCAGCTCCATGTCGCGAATCGCGAGGAGAGCTTGAGGATCGATTCCGGTTTTCGGCTGAAGGCTCGGCATGTTAGGTCTTTTGTCGGCGTGTCTTAGACACGCCGCTACGGATTAGCGCCCGTGCTTCCGCTTGTAGTGGAACGTTTGGGACGCTCACACCTAAAGCGATAGCATTGAGCGCGTGAGTATTCATTATTTCGCCTCTTTAATGAGCCTTTCAATGACGTCCTCTACGGTAGTGCCTTCAGCTTCCGCTCGATAGTTTAGCAGTATCCGATGTCTGAGTACGGGAGCAGCTAGCTTGTCGACGTACTCTTTAGTCGCATGAGCTTCGCCATGCCATAGAGCCATGGCTTTGGCGGAGAGAATCAGACCTTGGGCAGCTCGAGTGCCAGCTCCCCAGCTTATCCATTCGTTAACGAAATCTGGAGCTTGCTCGCCGCCGGGCCTGGTAGCAGCGGCTACACGTACCGCATAGCGAATCACTTCTTCGGCCACTGGTACCTGTTTAACGAGAGTTTGAAAGCCCAGCACATCTTCGCTGGTGAATACAGACTCGATAGGCTCTGCGGTTTTAGAGGTAGTTTGTTGAACAACGGCTACTTCGTCTTCCTCTGGAAGGTAATCGATGAGGACATTGAACAGAAAACGGTCGAGCTGGGCTTCGGGGAGAGGGTAGGTGCCCTCCATTTCGATTGGGTTTTGCGTAGCGAGAACGAAGAACGGCTCGCTCAGAACATGTCGCTCGCCAGCCGCTGTCACCTGATGTTCCTGCATAGCTTCGAGCAAGGCCGATTGCGTTTTAGGCGGCGTGCGGTTTATCTCGTCGGCCAACAACATGTTAGTGAAGATGGGTCCCCTGACGAAGGACAGTTTCCTGCCTTCTGGCGAATCCGTCAGAATCTCGGTTCCGGTAATATCGGCCGGCATCAAGTCAGGCGTAAACTGTATCCGCTGAAACTGCAGGTGGAAGATTTGGGCGACCGATTTAACCAAGAGCGTTTTAGCCAATCCCGGCGCCCCCGTTATCAGGCAGTGGCCTCCGGCGATCAAGGCGAGTAGTATTTGTTCAACTACATTTTTCTGGCCGATGATGACCTTTCCCAGTTCGTGCTCTACTTTCTCTCGCCCTTCCTGCAATCTAGCGAAGGCCGCTTCCTGTTGTTGGTCTGTCTGAATGAAACTCATGGTTTAAAGTAAAAAGTAAGAATTAAAAATTATGAAGTTGAAGGGGTAGTATATTTGTAGTATAAAATAGAATACGATTATCTGTTTTGCCTTTTCAATTCTACTTTTTCGTTTAGGCTAGTGCGTCATGGCGTAGAAGATAATGTTGATGCCCATGGGGTAGGCTTTCTTTTCGGCGAATTCTCTAAAGTACCATTCCGATTCGCCTTCCCGCTCCCAGCCATCGCCGAGGTCTGTATTATGGCATATGATACACATCATGCGACCATTGTCGTCGAAGATGGCTTTGTAGTGCACCTCTTGAGCGTCGTAGCGTTCCCAGGTGATTCCTGTCCCTCGATTTTGGATCGCATGGTAGATGCTAGGGATTTGCGGCTTTTCTTTGAGATCGAAAACGATGTGGAAAATGGGATGCTCGATGGGGAGCTCCTGTGGTTCGCGATCGGGAAAGACGCGTTTGATCTCGTAGTAGAAATTGCTCCATTCGTTTTCTCCCCAAAAGTCGTCTACCATGAGAAAGCCACCGTTTAGGAGATAGGCGCGAAGGGCTTCGACTTCCGTTTCTCTGAAAGAAAGCCGGCCGGGCTCCACCATGTAGAGGAAGGGGTAGTTGGACAAATCGTCTTCGTCGAGTACCACCACGGTTGAGTTGGGATCGACCTTTAGGCTGGTCATCTGCTGCAACCGAAAGGCCAGGTTCAACTCCGCGTCGGGATAATCGGTGGCCCACTTGCCGCCTCTGCCCCATCCCCAGCGTCCGCCTCTGCCGTAGGATTCGTACTGTACCCGAGCGAAGGTGAAAACGTCGTGCTTGAAAGCTGGGTCGACCTGCCACTCTGGAACCCCAGCTCGGTGGTCGAGAGACTGAGCAGAAGAATCTTCGGGAAAGGCCAGAAGAGCCAATAGGATCAAGATTGCGTGGAGATCTGATCTGATCGTATTCATTGAACAAATACCTCCAGATCTATAAGTGATTGGGTGGGTTGGGGTATGGGTTCTTCTTTTTGCAAATCTCGAAGCAGTTGGTAGGCTTGGCGGAACCGAGGCGCTTCTTCCAGGGCCATTAGCGTATGTTTTCTCGCCTCTTCGACATTCGAGTTTTCATACTGTCGAGCAACCCGATAGTGGATGGAAGCCAGGTTTGGCGGTTCCAAGGCAAGCAGCGTTTCTCCAACCTTGATGACCTCTTCGCCGTTCTCAAGGACTTCCTCCGCGTCGAGCAGATTTTGCCAGGGGGTCGGAGCCATGGGATTGATGGCTAGCCAACGATTGCTCCACTGTTGTACAGCATGCCAGTCCTCCTCGTTTTTAGCGATTTCCAGGAGTCGAACAACGGGGCGCAGGGCGCTACCTTCGTTTTCGGCAATTTTGGTTAAAGCTAGTTTCTCGAGCTCAGTCTCGCCGAGCTCGCGATAGCATTTGGCTAAATGAATATGAGCATTGGCATCGCCGGGAATGTATCCCGCCTGAACGGAAAGCGTTTCCAAGGCCTCCTTGGCCTGCTCCCAGCTTTCCTCTTCAATCAATTTTGTAGCGGCTTCCAGCTCTTCAAAGTAGTTGGGTTTTGGATTCACGCTTTGTAGAATCTGACCCAGCATCCCGTCATCTTTTTTGAATACGTATTTGCCCCCGAGTTGCTTGGCCTCCGCCTTGGCGAAAGTCACAAAGTTCTGATTGAGCGTTTTGAGTGGAGCGAAGTGTCTTGCTAGCGCTTCATTCATGAATACGCCGTCTCCAAGATCCTTCAGAGTAGCCTTCATAGCTTCCATACCATAAGTTTCGACCAGGAAGCGGGTGACGAGAGCTGATTGGTAATAGGCGAATTGAATGTCCTCATCGCTTCGAGCTCTCATAAAAGCAGCGCTCATTTCACCTATGTGCTGCATGCGATCCTCAAGAATGCGTTCCTTGTAATCGACTGTCATCATCTGCCCCCAAGAGCTATCGTGAAGGCGTTCTTCGTAGACTGAGATTCCTTCGCTTAGCCAACGCGGCATGCGGTTTTTCGTTATTGATAAGGTGATGACGTGACAAAATTCATGATACATAACCGATTCCCAATTGGCTCTTTGGGAAGAGGGGCTGTTCATAGTGAAAACAGGTCCGAAGCACACCCCGAGAAACCCTGGGTTGCCTGGCATGCCGAAAGTCCTTACCTGGAAGTCGCTGGGATCGGGATAGATCTCAACAGTCACCCGATGATCAAGTTCGATGTCGTACTTTTGAGAAAGATGTTCGTAGGCGTCCTGCAGAAGTTCGAGAGCTCGTTGACCATAAATCGGAGCTTCGTTTGCTGCCATCTTGATGCGGAAACGATCCGTTTCCAGGGTGACGAACTGGTCCATCTTATCGCGAAGGCTGACAAGATTGTAGGCAGTTATGTCGTAAGGATCGGCATCGTGGGCTTCGGAAGCCAATCGCCAGCCTTCTATATCTCGATCCAATCGCAAGAGGTCTTGGGCAAGCTGAATTCTGGCCGGCGAAAATTGCGGATCGTTCAGCAATGCCTCTCTTTGAAATGAAGAGCCTTCTGCGAACCGATATTTTTGCGAAAGCTTTTTGCCGATGAGGTAATCGACGTTCGGATTTCGGGACCAAGACGAGAGAGCTTGGTCTCGGTACAGGTCTCCTTGTTCTTTATCCTCTTTGATATAGGCGATTACTGCCTTGAGAGCGAAGGCTTCCGGATGCCGATCATTAACCTGCAGGATCTTGTCGAGGTTGAGCTCAGCTTCATCGTATGACTCGGCGTCGATGAGATGATCAGCAAGCAATAGCAGTGTAGGAGCGTGGCGATCATTGATGGACAAGGCTTTATCCGCATTGATAGCCAATTGAGTTCTGTCGCCATTGATGAATGACTTGGCCAGACCAAACCAAAGATCGGGATTTTCGGGGAAGATTTCGACTCCTTCCTGGAATGATCGAGATGCGAGGTTGTAGTCGCCTTTATCCAAAGCGAGTCGACCTTTGGCTAGAAAGGCACTTGCGGGAGGGTTACGTTCGTTTTGAGCTCGCTTGAAAAAGTTTTCCAGAACGAGACGCGGTTCGATCCCCATCATCAAAGCGGCTTCCCCGATCGCGACGATCGTATCGGGATCAATTCTGAATCGATTGCGGCTGGAAATGATGTGACTGATTTCTCGAAGCTGCTGTTCGGCATATTCGTTATCATCAGCGAAGAGCGCTGCTTTGTGGACTGACAAGCGAAGCCTCATATCGTAAGGCTGTCGATCGACTGCCTCTTTCAATACATTGTAGGCTTCTTCGTATCGGCCAAGTGTCGTAAGGATCTCTCCCTCAAGCTGCCACCAATCCTTATCCCAGGGAGAATCCTTCCTTCCCGCTATGGCAGCCTGCAGCGCCTCCTGATATTGACCTGTATAGAACAGCGATCGCGTTTCTCGATAGCTGAGGCGTTTATCGGTCTCTACGTCCTGGGCTCGCGCATAGTTTGCGCCAATCAAAAGAACGCTGCTATAATAGAGCAGGACGGTTCTTGAAAGGGATAAAAGCGACCGGAACACGACTTAAATTTTAATTCAATAGTTAAAGAAGCAAGTTGTAATGGTTGAAACGTTCTTAGCAGCAGACGAATGGCGCTTTTTTAGTGTTACAGGATAAAGAAATCCAAGTTCCGCTTGGTTTGATGAAATGGGGTATTGTTTCAGGATATTAAGATTATGTATCGATTGATAAAATACAATGGAGGCTTGTTTTGTTAGCCGGATTTTCACTGATTTTAGGGTAGTTTTCCTGGTCGGTCGCCTAATTTTGAGGTTTTGTCCAGCAATGCCTGAATCCCTCTAAAAAGATGTGCCGGACTGACAGATTGTTATTTTGCAGCGGGCCATCTTTGATTGAATTTGCTCAGGGGGATCGAAATGATGCTCGTCCCGGAATTTAAAGCTCAGATATTTTCCGCTTTTCACCCTAGATTGATCCCATGATTCGAAGTCTCTGTTTGTTACTCATAAGCGTGTGCCTCCCCATGCTAGCTTATGCAAAAGACGCGCCTAGCGCTACGCGTCAGCCCAATATTCTTTTTCTTTTTTGCGACGACTGGGGTCGCTACGGCGGCATGTACGAGGACGCTGGGCATCCGAGCTATCGAGGCATTGCCAAAACGCCCACTTTGGATCGTCTCGCTCAGCAGGGTGTTGTTTTCGAGAACGCTTTCATGCCGGTGCCTTCGTGCACGCCTTGCCGAGGATCGATCATAACCGGGCGCTATTTCTGGCGCAATGGTCGGGCAGCTTTTCTGGGGGGTGGCGACTGGGGCCCAAAACCGGGTTTGTGGGAGTCGATTCCTAAATTCCCCAACATTTTAGAATATCTTGGCTACCACATTGGTTTTACGGGCAAGATCGGCGTCGATTGGTGGGAATCTGAGGTGAAGATGCGCCAGCCACATCAGCATTATTCAAAGAACGGTCGCCGCTTTATGGAGTTTTCCCAGCATGTGAGCGGCAAGCCCGACATAGAAGCTGCGAAGCAGGAAATCTACGATGAGGTAGTGGCTAATTTCAGAGACTTCATCAAAGATCGCAAGGACCCGGATCAGCCTTTCTTCTACTGGTTTGGACCTTATAATGTCCACAGATCTTGGATACGCGGTTCGGGTAAGGAGCTTTGGGGAATCGACCCTGACGATTTCAAGGGGAAGCTGCCCCCGGCCTGGCCTGATGTTCACGAAATTCGCGAGGACCTTGCCGATTACCTTGGCGAACTGGCTGCGTTTGATGCGATGAGCCAGGCTCTCCTTGAAGAGCTTCGGGAGATGGGAGAATTGGGCAACACCATGATCGTGGCTACTGGCGACAATGGTATTCCCGGGTTTCCGAGGGCTAAACGTAATTTATACGATTTAGGTGTAGCGGCTCCGCTCATCGTCAACTGGAAGGGATTCGTCAAACGGAATCGCCGTGTTACGGATTTCGTGAATTTGATGGATCTCGCTCCCACATTTATTGAAGCCGCTGGCGGTACGCCTCCTGCTTCCATGGACGGAGTGAGTCTTATTCCTGTTCTTGGTACGCTTGATAGTGGACAAATTCAGCCAGAACGCGATCACGTCATCATCGGTAGGGAACGTCATGTACGGCCGTATCCGATGCGCGGCATTCGTACTAAGGACTATCTCTACATTGTTAATTATCGTCTGGAAAACCGACCTGATATTCTTGACGGTCCCCCGCCAGCTGAAACCCCGAATGTGGGCGCCCAATCCGATAGTGGTCCGACCAAAACCTTCATGATAGCCCACTATGACGACCCTGAGGTATGGCCGCTTTTCAAACAGGCATTCGACCGTCGTCCCGTCGAGGAACTTTACGATCTGCGCAATGACCCATCGCAAATGAACAACATCGCCGATCATGTCGAGTATGCGAATATCAAGGCTTCATTGAAGAATCGTCTGATGGCTGTAATGGAAGCCGGCGATGATGATCGTATCCATCCAGGGGAGACGATTTACGACAAACCGCCTTATATCGAAGCGGATCCTGCTCGACGCGGTAAATGGTAATTTTTTGTTCTCATGCTTAAAACGGTTTTTCGTATTGCTCTTTTGAATATGGCTCTAATCGGCTTGGCTTGCTCAGCTGAGATTGGATGGTCTCCTGGCGAATTTCGATTGAAGACTCCTTGGACGGATGATGTTGGTCCTGAAAATGCCTGGCCAGAATACCCTCGGCCTCAATTGCAGAGAGAGCGATGGCTTAACTTGAATGGCGTTTGGCAATACGCGAAAGCCGAGGAAAACGAGAAGCCTCCTTTCGGTCGCGATTTAGCGGAAAGGATCCTCGTTCCTTATCCGGTGGAATCCCCCTTGTCAGGTATACAACGTTTCGATACGCGTATGTGGTACCGTCGACTGTTCGATGTGCCTAGCGACTGGGAAGGCGAACGCGTTCAACTTCATTTTGGAGCCGTGGATTGGGAGGCAATCGTCTATTTGAACGGCGAAGCCATTGGTTTGCATCGTGGCGGTCATGACAGCTTTAGTTTCGATGTTACGGATCTGCTGAAGGAAGAGAATAATGAATTGGTCGTGCTGGCCTCTGATGAGACGACTCGTATCCAAGCGAAGGGAAAGCAGTCGCTAACGCCAAATCGCTATACTTACACCGCTTCGTCTGGGATTTGGCAGACGGTATGGCTTGAGCCAACAAGCGATGTATTCGTCAAGAACCTACGTGTCGTTTCCGATGTCGATGCTGAGGCAGTCAGATTGGTTGTAAAGGCCAACGATGGCGCGGGCGCGATGTTTGAGGCGGTTCTTTCCGATGGGAACGATATGGTCGCCAAAGCCTATGGGAATACAGGGAAGGAAGTCGTCTTGCGACTTGAAAATCCGCGTCTGTGGAGTCCCGACGATCCCTATCTATACGATCTGAAAGTAAGTCTGAAACGACGTGGGAAAGTTGTCGATGCGGTCCAAAGCTATGTAGGCGTTCGAGACATCAAGTTGGCTTACCTTGATGGAGAGGTGAGACCCATGCTAAACGGTCGCTTTGTTTTTCAGCATGGTCTTTTGGATCAAGGCTACTGGCCTGATGGATTCTACACTGCTCCAACTGATGAGGCTTTTAAATACGACATCCAAAAAGCGAAGGATTTGGGATTCAATTTGCTGCGCAAGCATGTGAAAGTGGAGCCGGCTCGGTGGTATTATTGGGCAGACAAGCTGGGTGTGCTCGTTTGGCAAGACATGCCGCACCGTGGGGTCGTGAATCCTGAGGATCCTTCGACCTTAGGTCGAAACATGATTCTCGAAAATCTGGATACGCTCTCTGCTCAGTCTCTAGATGGCAATGAGCAGTTCGAGTTGGAGCTGCGGGAAATGGTTGAGGAACGTTTTCATTTTCCTTCAATCATCAAATGGATTGTGTTCAACGAAGGGTGGGGGATCTATGATCGTGATCGATTAACCAATATGGTTCGTCAGATCGATCCCTATCGTCTCACCAGCACTCAAAGCGGAGGCGAGGACAAGGGTGGATTTTTAGATACGGGATCAGGAGATAGCCGCGATCATCATACTTACGGCTGGGAACCGGCGCGGCAGGTCCCGAATCCTAACGAGACATCCAACGCTTTCCGTTTGTCGGCAGTGGGCGAATACGGCGGTATCGAAGCCCGGGTTCCAGGGCACATGTGGGGTGGCTTTACGCTGAACCGAGAACCAGAAGATTTAGACGCGCTTACGGATCTCTACATCGAAATGCAGTCGAAATTCGATCCGCACATTCCCGTTAGGCTGAGCGCTATTGTTTATACTCAAATTGTGGATACGGAAACGGAAATGAACGGTCTGATTACCTATGATCGCAAAGTCGTAAAAGTCGATGAAGAAAAAGTGAGAACTGTGAATAGAGCGATGATAAGTTTGGGAGATAAGGAGAATGCTCTTCCCTAGGCGAATTTCGAATATTGATTAGACTGCCTATACTATACTGATTTCTACGACTTGCTTTTAACGGAAACCGCCCTTTTGCTGCTACGAAACAATGAAAAAGCTTACATTCTACTTTCTCGCCTTTTTTATGAGCATGATGGAATTCCACAATGCCTTGGCCGAAAAAGACGAGAATCCTATTTTTGGATACCTCTTCGCTCATATGACGAACGAACGCTACGGGAGGCTTTTCTATGCGTTGAGCGAGGATGGACTCAATTGGACTGAGCTAAACGACGGCAAGGCGGTAAAAGGGGATGAATATTGGGGCCATGCCGACATTGTCACAGGTCATGATGGCCGATATTATCTATTGGGAAACGATGCCTATGAAGACGGTTCTCACGGCCAGGAAATTACGATCTGGGTGTCAGACGACCTGATCAATTGGGAATTGTTCAAGCAATTGGCTCCCGACGTGTCACCCATCATGAAAGGGGCATTGAATAACAGAGGCGCCCCTAAGCTCTATTTCGACAAGCCAATTAAGACGTATTATCTTTCCTGGCACACTTCAAACAAGCGTCGAACTGAGGAGAACCGCGAACAATATTGGGCTCATCAGCGGACTTTTTACGTGACTTCAAAGGATTTGAAAAAGTTCAGCGAACCTAAGCGACTCTTCACTTGGAATCGTCCGACTCTGGATGTTATTATTCGGCGAGAAGGCGAAATGCTGTATGCGTTTGTCAAGGACGAGCGGGTTCCTTCTCCATTCTATCCTACTGGAAAATCGATTCTGATGACACGCGCGACAAGCATCGAGGGTCCGTGGGCGGATCCTTTCAATCGGATTTCTCCCAGCTATCGCGAAGCGCCTACTCTTATTCCTAAAAAAGATGGAAAGGGGTACTATCTGTTTTACGAGCACTACACTGGCGTTGGCTACGAAGTCTCTTCGGCCGAGACCTTGGCTGGCCCCTGGTATAATTTATGGAATCGGCAATATAGCGTTCCTGCCAACGCTCGACACGGCTCTATGATAGCTTTGGACGAAGAAGAGTTTATGCGTATAAAAGCTGCCTTTGCCAAGTAAGCTGTATTCAGTCTTTAACGTCAGAATGCTCAACTGCTCGACACAGGACGAATCCTTTATTTAGCCCGCTTTCAGGCTTCCATTCCGAACGACAAGCTCCGTGGGCCGTGCCTAAGGCTCCCACGCTTATGTTGAGAGATAGAAGAAAGCTTTCGCTTTTTGGATCGATATTTAGAGTTGGCAAATCAATAGCGCCGAAGGTCGCGTAGCCCTGCTTGGTCACCGTTGTTTCGAATTTGTGCTGAGGCACGGGATTCCCTAAGTGATCGAGCAGAGTTTGACCGCCATTCTGGGGCGTTAGTAACAAACGATTAGATCCGCTTCCAGGACCTCTCTTTCCAACACGAAAATCTAGGCAGGATGCTTCCCAAGGCTGGTGTATGTTATGGGAGATTTTCGTGTCATTGACTTTCAGGTACACGTAGAGTCGGTCTGCGCAGATAGCTAAGTTTCCTGTGGCGAGTTGCTCGCCATGTCCGTACAATTCGATAAAAGTGCCGCAGTGACGGAGGCTGGTGAGCTCTGAAGTCGTTTCATCTTTCAGCAGCGGGACATCAAACAAGCCCTGCCTTATGCGTTCGAATGGCTGGCCAACCAGTCGTCTATCTTTCGATGTAGCAAAAAGGGTGAGCTCTGTATCCTTTAGCGTTTCAGGTAAAGTGAAGAGCTGCGAGATTTGTTTTCGCGCTTCTACAGATACAGGGATCGGTTCAAGTTTTGCCAAGTCCTTCGTCTTCTCAGAGAGTTTTATTTCAATTTTGCTCTCGAATTTTTCATCTAACTGATTGTCAACAAGTAGTTCGTAGCGCGTATCCTCTCCTAAATCAGGTTGAACGATGCTGGCGAAGACTTTATCGCCCACTTCTGCCAAAGACCTTCCTGTTCCCTTTTTCGCGGGCGAGTAATCAGGCAAGTATCCTAATTTTTGATGCGCTTCAATGAGCTCGTCGCACATTTCCCAAATCTTGTCGAGAGTCAAGGTGGCCGCAGTGTGAGGATCAGTCATGACGGCATGATAAATATGCTCTCGCTTGAGGGTTAGAGCCGCTTTTACGGTGAGTTCCTGCACGTTTATGTTAGTGCGGCAGATTGCCGCTAGCTGAGGCGGCAGTTCGCCGATATGCGTGGGTTGGAGACCATTGCCATCGACCAAAACCGGAAGCTCAACACAGCAGCGGTGAGGAAGATTCGTGATCAAATCCCTGTTCGGCACATTGCCATAAATGACGCGCTTTCGGTTGGTCTCCATAGAGTGGATAATGTATGAGCCGTATTCATGAGATTGTGACTGTACGACAATATCGCCATCAGGTCCTAATAAATCTGCCTCGGTTTTCTCCCATGTCGAAAGCGTCGCCTCGCAGCGGCGGAGATATTCATCTATAGGAATCTCGTATTTGCTAATCATCTCATCACCGTGGTGGATGAAATAAGGCACATACTCGCTTTGATGTTCCGATGATTCGGTGACGAAATACCCAAGACGCCGCATCATCTCGAATCGCACTTTTTCCTGTGCGAACTTAGGGTCGTCGAGCAGTTTGAATAAGATGGGATAGGCGTCTTGGCCTCTACATTTGAATTCGAGAAAGAAAGCCTGATGATTAATGCCCGCTACCTTGTAGGTAACATCCTCGTATTTAAGACCAGCGAAGTTGGCTAACATGCTGCTAGTTCCCTGCACACTGTGGCACAAGCCTACCATGGGAATGCCGATTGTATGATCGACGGCCATGCAAAGCATCGCCATGGGATTCGTGTAGTTGATGAACAAGCACTCGGGCTCTGCGACTTCCTTGATGTCTTGAGCTATCTCTAGAATTTTTGGGATCGTTCTCAGACCTCTAAACACGCCTCCTACTCCGAGGGTATCTGCGATGGTTTGCTTGAGCCCGTATTTCTTTGGAATTTCGAAATCGACAACCGTAGCTGGCTTGTAGCCGCCGACTTGGATCGCGCAGATAACGTATTTTGCTCCTCGAATCGCCTCCCTGCGATCGGTCGTGGCTTCGCAGATGGCTTTCACGCCCAGTTTTGAGATTATCTTTTGCGTCATGACTTCGGCAACTCGAAGTCTCGTCGCATCGATATCCATCAACCTGATACAACAGTCGCTCAGCTCTGGAAATTGAAGGATGTCGGAGATAAGTTTTTTAGCAAAGACGACGGAGCCTGCTCCGATAAAGGCGATTTTAGGGCGCATGGGAGAAATATCGCTTGTCTTTTAAGCAAAACCAAAGTTGAAAAATGCGATATTCAGCCTGCTTTTTGTGATGTAGCGCTTCTTTCGGGACAGATTATCCATGAATCCTCTATTTAGTATCTTTGTCGTCAATCGTGAGAGCTACCGTTCGCCGAATTATATTTGGAAGAATGCAAATCGTGATCCTGAGGACCTTTGGGTAATTCAGCGTACTTTGAAAGGCCGAGCGTTTCACGTCAACACTTCGGGTATTCGCAGTTTTATTTATCCAGGACAGGCCATGCTGTTTCGTCATGACGATGGATCGATCTATGGCTACGCTGAGGGAGACAAAGAAGTTTACGAGATGGAGTTCATCTCGATGCGCGGTGATATAGCCGACGCGATTTGCGGGCAGCTTATTAAAGAGTATGGAGCGATTATAAATCTGGATCCTGCGGGCGAAGCTTCGGCTCAGTTTGCTGTCATCATGAAGATGTTTAAGGAGCGCTCCTTTCGCGACGCGGTTGAGGCATCGGAACATGTTTACAGGTTGCTTTTGGCGGCTTACCGGGAGCAAGGAAATCTGAGGATGGACAATGACCCGGTTGCTTATTGCCACTCGCAAATCGAGAACCTTAATTTTCGACCTATTAGCATTAAATCGCTTGCTGGCGAATTGGGTATCAGCCGCGAACACCTCACCCGCCTGTACAAGGCTCGATTCGGACGCAGTCCAGGTTCTCGTTTGAGGCAGTTACGTATTTCGCGAGCCCAAACGATTCTCGCCTCGACGACTCTCAGTATCGAAGAGGTCTCACTGGCGTGTGGCTTTTCCAGCGCCAACAGTTTCTACAGAGCCTTTCGTCGGATGACGGGGCATAGTCCCCTTGCTTACAGAAGGCGTTTTTCTCGGCACATGTCCTAACCTCCTCAGCATTGGCCGTTTAGCGATTTTAGGGTTTTCGTTTATTGGGATTCAGCAGCCTTAGGCGCTGCTTACATTTTCGCGGTTCCAAGATACCCCAGGCGAGAATAATGAATTCCCTGTTTTAGGAGGTAAGACCTGTCTCTAATTGACTCTTTTTTTAATAGGTGTTCGCATTTTTTTAACGAATGGAGTAGTTTGTCTCTTCGTTCGCAATCCCATTATCTATTCATGAGCATCTACTTGTATGGTTATACATTGTCCGACGCGGCCCACGACTTTGAGGAGCTGACGGGCGTCGATGACAGGAATTTGTTTCTCGTTTCCTATGGCGAGATTTCCGCTATTGTTAGCAGCTATGACCACGAAAAATTGCTCGTGCGCGGTAAGGACATTTTCGCCCATCAGCAGATCTTGAGGCACCTGATGGACGAGGCGAGTATCGTGCCACTTCAGTTCGGGCTTACTCTGAAGGACCTAAGCGCCGTCGAAAATGTATTGCGTAAGAATCGAGATCATATCCTCGCCGAGCTTCATCGCATATACCGGAAAGTAGAGATGGAAATTGTGATGAAGTTTGATGTGGATGACCTTTTCGAACACATCGTGTCTAAGTATCCTTTCTTACGCGAGGAAAAGGCCAAGGTTCTCAATGGTAGATTGCTTTACTACCTTGGAGATCGGGCTTTGAAGTGCGAAAAATTTCAATCCGTCCTTAAAAAGGAAAAAGAGATCTATGCATCGAAGGTGGAAGAAATCGTTTCTCCTTGGTGCGCGGAATTTCACAAAAGCAAAGTGCCGGTTGGCGAACTGGAGGTGGCAACTTTCAACTGTCTGGTGAACCGGGAGCGTATGAAGGTATTCGAACGTTCAATATATGAAGCAGGCGAGCGCCTTTCGCCGGATTTCCATTTCACGTATAATGGACCTTGGGCGCCGCAGAATTTCTGCAACGTTTCGAAAATACATTACGCCTAAATTAGGTGTCCGGCCGCTTTTTGTTGGCGGATCAGCTGCTGATCGGTTCTTGAGCTCTCTTGCTGAATCGATAGGATTGTTGGATGATTTCTTGTATTTGCCGAACTTGGACGTTTACTGTCATCCCTTTTGTTATCGCATGCAGCATGAACGCTGAAAAATGGAAGCCAGTTGAAGCCCCTTTGATGTCTCCTTGGGCTGCCGAAGTCGATCCGAATGCTCCACTTCCTGAATACCCGAGGCCAACCATGGTACGGGATAACTGGATGAGCTTAAATGGCCTTTGGGAGTTCGGAGAAATGGAACCAGGAGCCTCCGTTCCAGGCAAAGGCGACTTGTCGGAACAAATTCTAGTGCCTTTCGCTTGGGAATCCGCTCTTTCTGGCGTTCGAAAGCAACTTGAGTCGAATCGCGCCTGGTATTTTCGTCTGTTTGAAACGCCTAGATCATGGAAGGGTCAGAATGTGCTAGTTCATTTCGGAGCCGTCGATTGGGAAGCCAAGGTTTTCATCAACGGTCATTTTGCAGGCGAGCATAGAGGGGGTTTCGATTCCTTTCATTTCGATGTGACGCCGTACCTCAAAGATTCGGGGAAGCAGGAAATCGCGGTTGCCGTTTATGATCCGACGAATTCCGAAGGCATTGCGGTCGGCAAGCAGAACGCTTCCAAATTTGCCGACCCCTCGCGTTATACGTACAGTCCGGTTTCGGGAATCTGGCAAACGGTTTGGCTCGAGCCTGTTCCCGCTACACGTATTGAGAGCTTCAGGACGGTTACGGATATTGATCGCGAAATCGTAACGGTAACGGTAGACCCCAACTTGCGAATCGAAGGACTGACTGCGGAGATTATCGTCTCTTCAGAAGGCAAGGAGATTTCACGCGACGAGACAGGGTTCGAAGATCTGGAAATGATCGCTAGAGCGGAAGTGCCTAATGCTAGGCTCTGGTGGACGGAAGACCCTTTTCTCTACGACCTGGAGATCGTATTGAAAAATGAAGGACAGGTTGTCGACCGTGTCGGAAGTTACTTTGGAATGCGAACAATCGCCATTGCCGATCACTATCAGGGCAAGTTAGGACCTTTCAAAAAAATCGAACTGAATAATCGCTTCATCTTCCACATGGGCCCTCTCGATCAAGGCTATTGGCCGGATGGCTTGTATACGGCTCCGACTGATGAAGCTTTGCGATGGGAAATCGAGCAGATGAAAGCCTGGGGCTTCAACATGGTGCGCAAGCACATTAAGATTGAGCCTGAGCGTTGGTTCTATTGGTGCGACAAGCTTGGTCTTCTGGTTTATCAGGACATGCCTAGCACTTTCAAGAAGCGGACTGAATTGGAAAAATCTCAATTCGAGATCGAGCTGCAGCAGATGGTTAAGACTAACTGGAACCATCCCTCGATCGTTAATTGGATTGTCTTTAACGAGCACTGGGGCGCTTACGATGTTCCTCGACTGACGAATATGGTTATGGAACTTGATCCCACGCGTCTTGTGACCGGAAATAGCGGAATTGACGCTGGGCGGCCAAATCTTGATTATGAAGTAGGTCATATTAAGGACAATCACCACTATCGGCCTCCCACCGCCCCATACGTTACCGAAAAAAGAGCTGCTGTGAATGGGGAGTATGGAGCGATTGGATACCTCGTAGACGGCCATGTTTGGGATCCCGACGGACCGTGGGTGCATTACAACTACGAAGGGATTGACGCGGCTACCGCAGAGTATGTGAAATTCGTCGAGCAGCTTCTCAGGTTTAAAAATGAGGATGCTCTCTCTGGAGCCGTTTATACGCAATTAACGGATTTGGAAAACGAGATGAATGGGCTCTACACCTATGATAGAAAAGTGATCAAGCTTCATAAGGATCAGATCACTAAAGCTAATCTTTCGCTTTGGGAAGACGACCTTCGTCTTAGCGGCAGTCGTGACTCTTCTTCTAGCGAAGAGGCTCTTGATGGAGGTCCGGACGTAATCGAATAGAGCTACTGGATTCGTATCCGAAATAAATTACGAAGCGATCGCTTCGTCCGTGTCGCGCCACCTTCGGTGATACCAGAAGTATTGTTCTGGATGCGCGAGCACCGCTTGACCGATGGCTTTGTTGTAGCAGTGGGTTACCTCTGTCTTGAGAGAATCATTACAAGGGCATTCGGGAATTTCGATAGGCTTGACCATTACCTTATGACGCCCCCTATCCGTTCTATGGCCGTTCATCAAGAAGACAGGCGGGTTGCGCTTGGCAACGAAGGAGCCGGGTAGAGCGAGGGTAGGGGTGTTCTTCCCCAAAAAAGGAGACATGATTCCAGTTCGGCCAGCATGCTGGTCGGCTACCATTACTACACATGCTCCCTCTTCGAGACATTTCACTATTTTCCGAATGGCGCTTCGACCCTTGGGAATGAGTGTGACCGAATCTCCCGGAATGGAGTGGATGAACTTGTCCACTTTCGGATTGTGCTGCTTGCCGACTAGCAAGGCGATGGGGATTTTTTCCGCGGCTAAAGCAGTGAAGTAAAGAGCCCAAGCTCCTAAATGTCCGGTTAGTACGAGAGCTCCTCTTTTATGATCAAGGGCTTTTCGCAATTCTTCGGTTCCTTCGAGTGAGACAATTTCATCTAGGCGGTGGCGATCTTTTCCATCGAATCTAATGAACTCGACCATGGTGCGGCCAAAGTTACGAGCCGACTTGGCTCCAATTTTTTTCAAATGACGATACTCCGCTTTGGGCATGGCTTGCTTTAAGTTGCTTATAACGATTTGCCGACGAATTCTCAGAGTCCAACCAAGCTGGCCAATCACTGCTCCACTAAAAAGAGCGAGACGGCGGGGCATGATTCTCATCAAGCTCGCTAAGCAAAGGAGAGAGCAGTATTCTTGGTTGTGAGTAAGTCGCACGACTTTCTCTATTTAGGCAAATTTGAGGTGGAGGTGTGTGTGTTTAGCTCCTGCTTCAGCAGGTTGCCTTTTAGGTCAGACGAAACTAGATTGGAGAATTTGTATGAATGCCGCTCTAAAAGATTTGTCGAGAGCGAACGGTTCAAAATTGCCTCGTCTTCGATTCTTAACGTTTATTTAGGAATCTCTGATACGCCTTGCTAGTACTTGATTTATTATGAATTAAGGGTAATTACATTTCGAGCTTTCCAATTCATCCAGGCTTATTTCTTGTTTCTTTAAGTGTCTGAGACTGCCGTCCAAAGTTCGGTCCTTCAAAATGGAATAAGAATTTGTATCCAGTTTTTCGTTATATTATGAATTGTATTTCTCGCATGAGGCCAATCGACTTAGCCTTTTGCATAATGATGAAGTCTTGACTCTGCTATTGTTTTCCTGCGTTTTCATTTCTGGTTCAGAAAGGGAGCCTCTAAGTCCGCAGAAAGGATCGAATCCGCCTTTCGTTTCTATATAAAACCTTCTAATCCCACCCTTGGAATTGCGGACGTCGGGTACTATACGGAAAGGAAGGCATTCAATGCTAGAAACAACCAAAAAGCTGCCGCCCAAAGCGAATCTGCGGCACTTGAAAATTCAGGCCCGGGATCTATATCGAGAGGTTCAGCAAGGGAGTCCGGAGGCGGTCAAGAGATTCAAGGCTAGCTTGCCTAAGCATTCGCTCTCTTCTCAAGATGAGATTGTTAATGCTAAGTCTATTCGTCAGGACGCTTTAATGGTAGTCGCTCGCGAGTACGGTTTTAAAACCTGGGCAGGTATTAAGGAATATGTCGAATTGCAGGAAAAGCAGAGAAATCGTATTGATAAAATGGATGTGGAATATCTTCAAAAAGTTCAATACCGAGATGATTCGAATCTAAATGCTCGCATTGAAATCCATAGTCGTTTCACGCCACCAGAATACAACATGTGGCAAATCCTATGGAATTATTTCGATTTAAAAAGCGGGAATAAAGTGTTGGATGCTGGTTGTGGCAATGGTCGGTTTTGGGGCTCGGTTTGGGCTAACATTCCTCCGAACGTCAGCCTTACATTATTGGATACGAGTCCTGGGCTTCTAGAGATTGCGAATAACAATCTCAAAGATACTTCTTTGAACTTCGATACGGTCAAGGGGTGTCTTGGAGCTCTGGAGTTCGCGGATGCGTCATTCGATGTAGTCAGCTGTCAATACGTCATGCATTTGGTGGAGAACGTCCAATCTGCAGTTCGAGATCTTCATCGAGTGTTAAAGCCTGCAGGCTATGCTGTTATCACTTGTATTGAAAAACGGAATATGGGGAGGATTGGTCAAGTAGCGGATCTTGTTTATCCAAAGCTCCGTATGGAAGAATATTTTGTTTCGTTGAGCGTTGCTGACCAAGTCGTTGAAGAGGCGAAGTTGGTATTCTCGGATGTGGTAGTCGAAGATTATGACTGTACGATGAAAGTGGATGATCTCGATATGCTTCTTGGCTACGCTCGATCTTCAGCGCGACTGCAAACGCTCGATCTTCCTGCCAACTTCTGGGAAGATTTCGAGCGGCTGGTCCAAGATGAGATCGACGAAAAGGGGTATTTTTCTATCCGCAAGCATGCCAAGATTCTGAAATGCTTTAAGTGATCTTGGTTACGGGAGCGCTTGGTTTGCCGGGCGCTTTCCTCTAAACGATGACAGATAATTCTCTGAAAGCGTATCTAGTTTTTAGAGACAGTTTGATTCGTCACTTCTGGAAGCGTGATGCGATCTGACAAGCCTTCGTAGATCGACTGCAAGTCCTTCAGGTCTCCGATCACCGATCCATCGAAAAGGTACCATCTTCCGCCGCTGTAAGGTTTTGAGGCGACCAAATAGCCATCCGATTTTACCTGTCTGTCGAAGCCGTCGATCAGCAGCTTTGTTTTTAGAAACACGACGAGCTCAGACTTGGCCGCATGCGCTTGTGTGGGCTGTTCTACGGTGTAGCTCTTTATAGTGAATCCTTGCGTTGCCAGCTGGTCCATAGCGTTCAAGGTCGCCTGCATCACTGCATCTCTCCCTCCGTTACGTTCAATGAGAGTTGGGTGCATGGCATCCACACTTACCTCGTAATTCCCTTGAACGATGGCGTTGAGCATACGCTTGGCGATAGTGTGAATTTCAATAGCCGTAGAACGCTCAATGGGCTCGGCAACAAGTTGCGAGGCGAGAGCCAAGGCGGCTAGGGCAAGCGAAAATCGGATGGCCATAAGCATTTATTCCATGGACCTCATTCGAAAGCAAATGATTCCTTTTCTTCTCGAGCCGCTTTGTCTAATGCTAACCTTATTATGAGCGCTGAATCGAATTTAAAGATTGGGGTTATTGGGGCAGGCACCAATACAAAGCTTAAGCACATTCCAGGTTTTCAAGCCATTGAAAGTGTTAGCGTTGATGTTATTTGCAATCGTAGTGAGGAGTCTTCCAGAAAAGCGGCTGAGGAGTTTAATGTTCCCCGCATTGCGAGCCATTGGGAGGAGGTAATAGCCGACCCTGAAATTGATGCGATCTGCATTGGGACCTGGCCTTATTTACACGCTCCGATAACGATTGCAGCCCTTCAGGCTGGGAAACACGTCCTCACCGAAGCTCGTATGGCGATGGATGCAAGTCAGGCTAGAGAAATGCTGGAGGCGTCAGCATCGAAGCCCGATTTCGTGGCTCAAATCGTTCCCTCTCCGTTTACTTTGTTTTGGGATCAAACCATTAAGGATATGCTACAAGAGGGGGCGCTAGGCGAACTGCGCGAGGCGGTCTTCAACAAGACGCTTCCAGGAAACGCCAATTCGAGTACTCCGCTTAGCTGGCGCCAGAATATTGAATACAGCGGCAACAATACGATCATGCTGGGGATTTACTATGAAGTCGTGCAACGTTGGCTGCGACGTGACCCTAAACGCGTTCTGGCCAGTGGCAATATTTTCACCGCCAGTCGTATGGATCCGGAGAAAGGAAGGGAAGTGGAGGTCAAGATTCCGGATACAATACATTGTCTAGCGGAATACGACGACGGCTTACGCTTTTTGGGATATATGAGTGGCGTTACCCACGGAGTCAATTGGGATGGCTATCTGATCAACGGAAGCGAGGGTACGTTGCGTTTGGATTTAGTTGAGCGAAAGCTTTTCTATACTCGCTTTGGAAGTGCCGAAGAGGAAGTCGAGGTAGCTGCGGAGAAGCAAGCCGATTGGCGTGTGGAAGCCGATTTTGTAGAAAGTATCCGTAGTGGGAAGCCCGTTACACTAACCTCTTTTGAGGATGGCCTTGCCTATATGAAGTTTACCGATGCCGCTATCGAATCGTATCGATCGGGTGGCGTTTGGGTAGACTTAGGCTAGCTTCCCGGCTTGATTGCCGGGATGTCCTTGAGATGGTCTGGCAACGCATCCGGCTCGTAGGTTGGAAAGCCGAGCTCTAAAAGGGGATACAGTGGAGCTTCGAATGAAGCATTGCCCTGGCTGCGATCAACTAAGACCGCAATTCCAGCGACTGTCCCTCCATTCGATTTGACGATCTCCACCGCTTCGTTCACACGACCACCACGAGTGATAACGTCTTCGACAATCAGAACTTTCTCGCCTTCCGCTATTTTAAAACCGCGTCGCAGAACCAGTTTATCATTTTCCTTTTCAGCGAAAATGTAGCGAGCCCCCAACTGGCGTGCGGCTTCCTGACCAACGACGAGTCCGCCCATCGCAGGAGCGAGAACGGTTTCGAAATCCAAGCCTTCGAGTTTTGGTATGAGCAGTTCGATAAGCCGCGTGACCTCGTCCATGTATTGGCAAACCTGAGCGCATTGAAAGAAGTATTCGCTGCGTAGTCCTGACCGTAGGATGAAGTGACCTTGCAAAAGGGCCTTGGTTCTTTTGAAGATATCGAGCACCTCGTCTTGAGTGGATTGCATATGGGATGGACGTTGCGCTTGCTCGAACTGGATTTCCAGTTAATTCCTGCGATCTTCATCCTCTGGTTGAAGCCAATCCCCGACGGCGTGATGGCAGTTGAGTTTGGTTTTCCCACTCTTGCTATTCCTTGCTTTGGTGGAACAACCCAGTCATTCTTAGGTTCAAATGGAAAAGGTCGATAAATGAGGTAGGCAATCTTCACTACCTCGCTTATTTGACCCTAAAATTATCGAACTACTTCAAATGGAAACCGAATCAGGAATAATGACGGGAAATTGGCTTTGGGGCGCCCTTTGGGTCTTTTATGCCTACGTCTACGCTATCTATTTCGGCCATGTTCGGGATCGTTTCAAACCCGACTCGAAGTTCGTGAACCTACCTGGGTCTCCTGAACGGCTTTCAGCCAAACGAGTGTGGTGCTTTCGCTTTGCCGGTTTTATGGTGATTCCCACTTTCTTGGAAGCTATCCGCCCGAGTCTTTTCACTAGCGCGACTATTTCTCTCCTTCCCTGCGTTTTTGGCCTCTGGGTAATGCATGCCATTTGGCGAGAAGTGATGCGTTCGCAGATGCCAAAGTCGGCCCTGATTAAACAGGAACATAAGGGACTCTAGCTTTTGTGGGCTCTTAGCGGTTGATCTTTCAAATCCGCAACTCTCATCCTTTGATCGGATCTTAAAAAATAAGGCCGATCGCGTTTAAAACGGATCGGCCCTTAATTCACCTGTCTAGGACTAGTCGACTGGGCTGAAGCCCAGCCGCACGTCGGATTTGAGAACAATTACCTGCATTTCCGCGTACTCCTCGGAAATGTTAACTCGAAGCTTAAGGCAGTTGTACTTCGAGAACTTGGAAAAGATTATATCGTAGCCTTTGTTTTCTATAACGCGCATTGAATCGTCCCCACAAGGTCCCCTCATCTCGAAAAGAAAGGCGACGCCCGATGGATGGCTGTTTATGCTGACGTTCACTTCCTCAACGTCGCGACAGAACTTCGAGATCAATGTGAAATCCTCGGCCAACTGAACTAGGTAAAGCGAGGCCTGGCTGTCCATGTTGGCCTCGTTGTCTTCCTCTTTGAGTCGCGACTCCACTTCGTAGGGAATCTTCAATCCGTGCAGGCGTTCACGAGCCCAGCCTTTGACTGCCTTTGAGCAGGTGGTTTTGGTCAAGTTCTCGCCATCCACATACTTTGCGTTGGCCTGATGGAATTGTTTTAGGCTGGCAGAAGCTAATTTGATCTCGGTTTCTGCCTGGTCATCCGAACCCAGCAGAGTTGAAAGCTGTTCGATGGTCTCTCCGAGACCTATCTTATTATCGCCCGGTTCAGAGGTCAGCAGGGCTCCTTGTCCTGACGATAGCCCCAGTCTTGGTTTCTTTTTTTCCATATTCAGGCTGTAATGATAGTTGTTGGTTCCTTTTCTTATGTTGTTTCTCGCTTAAAGTTATCTGATCGAATGTCTTGGAATTATGGATATGAATAATGGAATGGCGCGGTTCGGTAGCGCACTGCTTCGAGCCAAATCTATTTTAGGCCATAAGGCGGCCTTTCCGCTAGGACCAGAGGACGAAAAAAACGAAAAAAAAGCTCTGTATGCGAAAATCGACTACGAAAGGATGAGCTTGATGCCTCAATGGAATAGAGGCTTTTGCTCACGATTATGGGTAAGGTTGGCCTTGCTTTAGCGAGTTCACTACTCCCTTCCCTTGAGCGTGCTCTTGGATTGCTCCCTTAACCAGGCATCCGTTTCTTCCGGAATCAGCTAATTGAGAGCTTTGTGGGGGCAATCCGAGTCAAATCGGAGATATTTGATTATCAGCTAGCGACACCTGGATTCGCTGCCATCCCATCTTATTGTGCTGGTCAGAGTCCTCTTGGTGTCATAGACACTGGCTTTTATTTTCAGTTTTCCCGACTTATGAGTACCTCAGATGGAATGACTTACGATCCCGCTGGCGCCTCGAAGCAAGTTGTCGAGCCCGGTGAATTTGTCTTCTCGGTCGCAAGACTGGATCATGCCCACATAAATGGAATGACCGGGGCCCTTAAGCGAGCAGGCGGTGTGTTGAAGAGCGTTTACGATATAGAACCTGAGAGGGCCAAGGTGTTCAAGGAGGCCAACCCTGAAGTTGAGATTGTGGATACGCTCGAACGGATTCTGGAAGACGATTCAGTTCACTGCGTCGCAGGCGCGGCAATTCCCAACGAGCGGGCTGAGATGGGGATGAGCGTTATGGAAGCAGGCAAAGATTACTTTACCGATAAGAGCCCCTTTACCACCCTTGAACAACTCTCCGCCGTACGACAAAAAGTCGCCGATACAAATCGCAAGTACATGGTCTATTTTAGCGAGCGGCTTCATAACGCCCCCACCTATCAAGCTGGAGAGATGGCGCGGAACGGAGTGATTGGGGATGTTTTGCAAGTTTTGGTGATGGCTCCTCATCGCCTAAGCAAGCCGAATCGCCCGGAGTGGTTTTTCGACAAGGAAAAGTATGGTGGCATCCTTACCGATATCGGGAGTCACCAGTTCGAGCAAATGCTTTATATTTCTGGAGCTAGCGATGCGGAAATAAACTTCGCCAGAGTAGATAATTTTGCGAATGCGGATAGACCAGGACTAGAGGATTTTGGCGAGGCGTCATTAAAAGTGGATACAGGAGCCTCATGTTATTGTCGCATCGACTGGTTTACGCCAGATGCTTCACGCATCTGGGGCGATGGGCGACTTTTTATTCTTGGGGCAAAGGGCTATATGGAAGTCAGAAAATACTTGGATGTAGGCCGACCCGAAAACTCAGCGAGCATCACGCTTGTGACGCATAACGAAGAAACAGTGATTCCGTTCGAAGGTCCGCAGCACTTTCCTTTTTTTGGCGATCTTATTCTCGATATCCTCAACCGTACTGAAAATGCTATGACACAGGAGCACGTTTTCAAGGCGGCTGAGCTTTCCATGAAGGCTCAGGAGATAGCGGATGCCGCTCGAGGAGAAAGTTCAGATCGATCTTCTGAGAGAGTATCCAACAATTGATGTAGGAGCGGCTTTATGCCGCGATAATACTTCCACATCTTTTTTGAATGACTTTCATCGCGGCATAAAGCCGCTCCTACAGGCAAAGACGTCCATCAAGTCTCATCTTTTGGACACTCTCTGAAATAATTACAGCGTGACTCTTCCCCTGATTCGTGGGAAACCGTTGGTGTGGTTTACTACGATGCCCATTGCCATTTGCAGGACGAAAGGTTGCGGCCTTTCATCGATGAAACCTTGGCGGGCTACGAAGAGCTTTCAGTAAAACGGGCGGTTGTTAATGGAACTTGCGAGGCCGATTGGTCTTTGGTAACGGACCTGGCAAACCAGTCTCAGCTGATAAAGCCTTCTTTTGGACTACACCCCTGGTTTGTCAAAGATCGTAGCGATAATTGGAAAGAGGCGCTCGTCTCCCACCTGGCAAATGAAGAAGCCGCAATTGGAGAGATCGGTCTTGATCGATGGATTGAAGGCTATGACATCGATGCTCAGAAAGAGATCTTCCTGTGGCAACTACGATTGGCAGCCGAGGGGAATCGGCCAGTTTCGATCCACTGCCTAAAAGCCTGGGGATTGCTCTACGATCTTTTTAAAAAGGAGTCTCTTCCACAGCGAGGCTTTCTGCTTCATTCGTACGGTGGTCCTGCTGAAATGGTTAAGCCATTAGCGAAGTTGGGAGCCTGTTTTTCGTTTTCAGGCTATTTCGCTCTGGATCGAAAAGAAAAAGCTCGCGAAGTCTTTCTTCAGGTTCCGACGGATCGATTTCTGGTCGAGACGGATGCCCCTGATATGCTTGGTCCTAATCAGTGCATGTATAAGGAAATACATGACGCTGAAGAAAACCAAATCAGTCATCCATTGAACATTGTTCGGATTTACTCCTTTGCGGCCGAAATGTTCGGGCTATCGGAGGAACGATTTGCTACTGTTGTGGCCGAGAATTTCCACCGTTTCTTCGATTGATGGGTTTGGGATCGGTATTAGATTCTTTAAATTCCCTCTATCCTTCGCCAAACAGTAACACAGGGGTAACATAATTTTTGTAGCTTGTGAGCTTAATGAGAACAGAGCCTACACTTTTTGCATTAGTTTGCTGGTTATTGTCTCCTTGGCTCTCTTTGGCCCAGGATGCTGAAACCCGCCGTGTGGCTTTGGCCGAACTATTGGAAGAAGGGATCTATCTACAGGAGGCGAAAGGGGATCTTGAGGGAGCTATGGCCGTGTATAGGAAGTTGCAGGCGCAGAGCGAAGTGGACCGTCAGTTTGCGGCCGAGGCGCAGTATAGATTAGCTACCTGTTATTTGGAAAAAGGCGAGAGACTGGCGGCTGTAGAATCCTTCGAGAAACTAGTGAACCTCTATGCCGACCAAGCGAAATGGGTCGAGGCGGCCCTTGAATACTTGCCCAAAGAATTTGAGCCGAACTATATTCCCTGGAGTCCTGGGGAAAGAACTGTGCTTAAGTGGCGGATGCCTACGGGCGCGCCTATAGGACAAATGGTCTACACGGTCGAAGAGGGAGAACGTGAGGGCGTCGCCTTTTGGAAGTTTAGCGGTCATGGCTATATTTCCCAGCGATTGCATCTCGTCACAGAAGTCGAAAAAATCAGTCTAGAGCCGCTTCACTCCCATTTTTATCAAACTTTGAGTGGCATGTTCTATTCGCAGTTCAAGGATGGTGAAATAATCACACTCGATACTCGGGATGACACGGAGAAGAAAGTGGTAACCGAAGGGCGAGTATATGATTTTCTGCAATTTCTTTTTATGCTGAGACAGATCTCTCCCGAGATTGGAGGCAGGATTGAGCTTCCGGTTTACAGTCCGACTGAGAAAATTTCCCGTTTAGTTCCCATTGAAGTAATAGGAAATGAAATTTTGGATACTAAAATAGGTCAATTGGAAGCCTATAAAATAAAGTCGAAATACGAAGGAATAGAAGCTACGTATTGGATATCCAATGATGAGAAACGTCGATTGCTGAAGGTCCAAATGGGCGGTCTCGAAGGAAGCATTGTTCGATTCGAGAAGATAAACTACGGTCAATTCAAGGTCTATCACGGCGAGAATAGCCTCTACTCTATCGAGTATCCGGAATCTTGGGATATAATGAATTCATTCGTTTTGCAAAAGACCGACATTGATCGTATTTTCTTTCTAGATCCGAAAACTCCCGACGAGAGTTATCTATATTCGAGACGCATAGATACTCATAATTTCGAAGAAGAGTTAAGCCTCGATGAGGATATCGCTATGGATCAGATTGCTGATTCCATTCTATCAATCTATGGAAAAAGAATTTCCAGTTTCGAACTTCTCGGCGATGGAATCGAGAGTCTAACAATCGATGATCGTCCTGCTCGTTTGTTTCTGGCGAAAGGCGAAGATAATGGGGAAAAAATCAAATTCATGAGAGGAGTGATCTCCCATAACGATATGCTCTTTCACTTCTCCTGTCGCAAACGAGAGGCGGATTTCGATGAATCCATTGACGTTTACCGACAGATATTCAATTCCATTAGATTTAGGCAGGAGGATATTGCCGTGAAGGGAGAAAGCTGAGATATGACTAGAACCTATCCCAACCCTTGTCTTGGCGCCGCTGAGAGCAGTTTTGGTTCAGAGCAAGGCGTGCTTGAAAAGCGAATACCTATCGGTATTTGTTTTCAAACAGAACGCAGCTCTGGGCCAAAAGAGCCTCAGCCCCAAAGGGTTTCTCGCGCAACGGCGTTCAAGACAAGGGTTGGGATAGGTTCTAACCTGAAAAGAAGCGCCCGATTCGTTTCCCTTTGTTTTCTGATTTGCAATATTCTCAGTTCTGAAAATGTGTATTCACAAATTAATGCAGATATTGTCTCAATGGACGATGCGCTTGAAGAAGCAGTCTATCTTCAGGAAGCGAAAGGAGATCTAGATGGAGCGATCGTTTTATTCAATCGGATTGTTGAAAGCGATAAAGCTGCTCGTCCGCTTGCGGCGGAAGCTCAGTTTAGACTAGCTGTTTGCTTGTTGGAGTCGGGCTTGGAAAATCGGGCTATGAAGACTCTCGAAACGCTTGTCGATCAGTTCCCCGATCAAACTGTGTGGGTTGAAGCTGCCCTAAAGCGTTTGCCGCGAGAATTCGAGCCAACGATTGTTCCTTGGAAGGATGGGGAGCGGCTCGCGTTCGAGGTGCGTAATTCGAACAACAATATCGTTGGTGTATCCACATTTGTGATCCGCGCTTCAGACGATGGGGAAAATGCGACTTGGAATGCATTCCATTCCGAAGTTATTGACAGCGTGGTTTTTCACGCATTTGTGGCCTTTGATCAGCTTTCCTTCAAGCCAACAAAAGGAGCGATGTCTCACAGTATTTTGGGCAAGGCAAAGAGCGAATATCGTGACCAGGAAATAGTCGCTTCCTATGAAGGGCACGATGGGGAGAGATCATATTCCTTTGAGGGAAAGGTGTTGGATAACGAGCAAGCAATCTATTTTCTTAGGCAGCTGCCAATCGAGGTTGGTTTCAAAACGGAATTCAGAGTTTTTGTCGCCCTGTCTGGAGTCGTTGCCACCATCGGGGCGGAAATCAAGAGTGTTGAAAAACTGGATACAATATTTGGTGAAATCGAGACCTATCGTGTTGCGCTGAATGTCATGGGATCCATTCAGACCTACTGGATTTCTGCGGACGCCTTAAGGAGATTCGTTAAAATGGAGATAAGCGGAATGGTTGCCATCCTTTCAAATTCCCAGTTGCTGGATGAAAACGGTATGGCTCACTTCACAAACGAGGAACTAGGCTATTCGATCGGCTATCCTGGCGCCTGGACATTTGTAGAGAGGTCGAACCCGGGAAAGGGCAATCTTCAACGGATTAACTTTGGATGGCCGCAAAAGCAAATTTCATGCGGTTTGGTCGTCAGATCGGCCAAAAACACTGGTGAAAATCTTGCTACTGAAGTTGAAAAGCTGGCCCAAGAATCCCTTGAGCAGAACTTAAGGGCTCTCCATAATTGTCAGTTGATAGAAGGCACTTGGCAGGAACTGATGCTAGGAGAGGTTCCGGCTCGCAGTTTTTCCGCCAAGCATGAGTCGAGGGGGGGGGCAAGGAAATATTATAGAGGAGTGGCTTACGATGGCGAACGCGTCTTTATTTTTACAGGGCGCTCTAAGCCAGAGGATTTCGATGTTTTCGAGCGAGAGTGCGCTAGGATCTTCAAGTCGATCCGGATGCATCTTTAGGCTATGGGTTTCCTGGGAAATTCGTATTCAGAGGGATTTGGCCAGAGAAACATCTGGATAACGCTTTCATTGCTTACCGCTGCGGTGCTTGCGCCAACCGTATGTGTTCTCTGGCTTGTGCAAAAGGCGGCTCGGAATGAACGACTTGCTGTGATTAGCCTCCTCGAAGAAACAAGAGCTAACCAGGTCGCGTTAGGGATTGAGCGTGTGCAAAATTATGTCAGGGACTTGACGGACTCCAGTCGATCTCTGACCTTGGACACACCACCTTCCGTCAGCTTTTTCAAGCTAGTCGAAGCTGGCTTTGCTGAAAGCGTCATTGTTAGAGACCAGGATAAAAACCTTCTCTATCCAAATTTAGGTTCAAGTATTCAAAATTTGGGTTCAAATAACGAAACTGCCGATGCAAGCAGGATTTTGAATGAGATACGAGCCCTCATTAAGGCTGGCGAAATTGAAGAGCCCTTGCGAAAGATTGGCGCTATCCTTAATGATGAAAAGCAGTATGGCGCATACATTCTGCCAGACGGCCGTCATGCTATCCCGATGATGGCTATGATAGTTGTCGAGTTGACCGAAATGCTGGAAAATGGTCTTTCAGGGCAAGTAGAAGATCTTGGCAGAATCGTAAAAAACTACTCGATACGAATACCGTCATCTCAGAGACGCTTCTTTTTGAGAAAGTATTTGTCGCATCAAGAGGATTCGTTGGCTAGCAAGCTCCTTTACGCCGAAACCATTGCGATACAGTGGCAAGGTGGTAATCAAGAAAACAATACAGATAAATCGAAAGGGAATTTTATTCTTCTACCTGTCGATTCGAGTTTGAACCTCGATTTGCTGATTAGCCGTGAAACTTTCCAAACCAGGGTAAATGATCATCTTTCAGCCGGCATATCTACCGATGATGGAAAAACGCGATTGATTGTTCTTAGGAGCGATGCGGTTGTTGAAAAGGGCGTGGAATTGATAGCTAAAGATATGGGAGGCGTTCTAAGCGGTTGGAAGGTATCTCTATTCGCTGATTCAGCTAGAGCTTTGGAGGACGTCAATTCGCACGTTATCTTATACGTTTGGGTTGGTTTGCTTGTTATCGCCATTTCCTTATCTTTGATGATTGTCGTGATCGCGCTGATACGGAAACAGTCAAGCGTGGCGCAGCTAAAGAATGATTTGGTGGCCACCGTTTCTCACGAGCTCAAGACGCCTGTCGCTTCCATTCGATTGCTGGTTGACACGCTGCTCGACGAAAAGAAAGACGATTCAAACCGAACTAAGGAATACTTGGAGCTTATTTCTAAGGAGAACAAGCGTTTGGGCGGATTGATTGAGAACTTTCTTTCTTTTTCGCGAATGGAGAGAAACAAAAACAGTTTCATGCTTCAGCCCTCTTCCGTGAACGACCTTGTTTCAGAGACCGTTGCGACCTTTCAAGATCGATTTGCGAATCGGAAATTGGATCTGTCCGTCGATGTGGAGGAGGGGATTAGCCCCGTCAAGGCCGACGCGGAGGCCTTGCAGACGGCTTTGGGGAATTTGCTCGAGAACGCCTACAAGTATAGTGGGGATGAAAAGCGAATTTCCCTAAAGGCTCGAAATGGGAATGGAAGCGTTGCCTTTGAAGTGAAGGATAATGGAATTGGCATCGCTAAAAAGGACCAAAGGAAGGTCTTCCATCGTTTCTACCAAGGAAATCGAAAACTGTCCGGCCACGTGGGCGGTGTTGGTCTTGGACTTAGTATCGTGTCGTTTATAGTATCCAAGCATAAAGGACGGATAGAGTTGGAAAGCGAGGAGGGGGAGGGCAGCTTATTTAGGCTGATTATTCCAAATGCATAGAATTCTGATAATCGAAGACGATCCAGCTCTGCAAAGGGGTCTGAAGGATAATTTTGTCGATGAGGGGTATGAAGTTCAAGCGGCTGGCGACGGAGCAGAAGGGTTGGATTATGCCTTGGAGCATGGAGCAGACCTGATTCTGCTCGATATCATGTTGCCCAAGATAAATGGATACGAAATCTGTCGTTCCGTTCGTCTTGAAGGTTACGACATGCCTATCATTATGCTAACGGCAAAGGGCCAGGAGAGCGACATTATTCGAGGCTTGGAGATGGGCGCTGACGATTATGTTACCAAACCTTTCAGCATTCGCGAACTCATCGCTCGAGTAAAAGCCTTCCTAAGACGTCATAAATCGACGGATACGGAGCAATTTCAATTCGGCAGCTGCACGCTCGATCGCCAGTCTTGTTGCTGTTTTAAGGATGGCAAAGACTTGGGATTAACGAACAAGGAATATGGCCTTCTTGAATATTTCCTTCTCAACGCGGGGAAAGCGCTCACTCGGACGAGCATAATGAATCATGTCTGGGGCAACAGCATTATGGTTACTCAGCGAAGTGTGGATCGTTGCGTCACAACCCTTCGTTCAAAAGTCGAAGAGACTCCATCGAGGCCCGAGTATATCAAAACGATTCGCGATGTGGGCTATCGCTTTGAGCTATAGTCCCGAATTTAGTGTGGATATTGGGCGTAGTGCTTTTGTAGAAGATCCTCTCCGAAATCTCGATCGAAGTCTCGCCAAACACAATGGATATGCGTCCCTCGATCTCGATTATCGTATTCGATAATGAATGACGGCGATTGGATGCGATAGTAATGGTTTGAGCCTGCTTTTGCTTCTCCGGCAAAGCCGAAAGTGATCTTTTCCAATCCGCTTGCTTCGATTCTGCCTTTGTGAACTTCAGCAATGGATGAAGCCAAATTTTCCACGTACTCGTCGATCAATGCTTGAAGAACCGACATCTCCTCCTCGTTCATTTCGGAGGCTGCCAGACCTAATGGCTTCTGAAGATTTGTCTTTTCAGTTCTAAGCGGCAGGAAGTTCGGCTTTGGCCTGGGGATTCTAGCCTCCTCTTGCTTGGCTGCGTCTAGCATTTTGAATAAACGAAACCCGAGGCTTTGCTCTTTTTCCAAAGGTTCAGTTCCTCCGCTTATGGATGGATGTGAAAGTGGCTGCGCTCCCAGAAAGGCAGGCGTATTCGCAATAACCTTACCATCTGAAATAGTGAAATTCATCGATACATGATGACCTTGAATACGCCATCCCCAGTCTCTACCTTCCGCTGGATCTCCGAAAATCAAAATGTAGTGATGGGGCGAATTCCAAGGATTGTACTTCTCCAGTCGGCGAGTGACTTCGACCTTGGTGAAGCCTTTCTCGCTTAAGCCAGTCCTTAGTAATGCATTCGCTTTTTCCAATCTTCGACCAGAAAGACGGGCTACATCGACCCCCGAATATCGGCCAGGCCAGAAATCCCATTTCTTTCGCTCTCTATCTTCAAAACCTCTTCTAATGGCAGCTTTTTCTTTTCCATTTAAGCTCTCTAAAAGCTCAACCGCTGCGGTCTTCATCTCGCCAGCAAGAATTTCAAATTTCTCTTCGTGGTGGCTGTGGCTTTGGACGACAGAAGGCATCATTAGTACAGCGGCGATTAGATACAGACAGGTTTTGGTGATCATCGTTGGGAGATCCTGTTCTAAAAGTTAATGAAGATGCGGTTTGCTCGGGCAATGGCCAATGTTTTTCGCCTCGGGGCTCTAACTGGCGATGAGGCGGTATATTGGCGGGTTTTTTAGGGATATTGTCCCAAGTGTTTTTCAAATCATTGAGTAGAGGCCATCAAGGGGTGAGTAGTATCCTTCCTTGAAAATCTTTTAAGCCTGCCGATGTAGAAGAAGACGAATCGGGTTCTCCGGTTCCAAGGTAACCATTTTACAGATGATGCATGCTAGGATAAAACTGCTTTCAAACAAGCTTGGCTTGATCTGGATCGCGTTGTCTTTGAGCGCAGCGCTTTACGCTTCCGACTTCAGCGCGGAAACTAAACCTTGGGAGATTGATGCGGGTATCGAACGTAATCGCCTTCCTGGTCTGGAGGAGAAACGCCGCGATGCAAAATTGCGTCTCGTTGATTTTGAGTCGTACAAGTCTGGACGTTCTTATGCCGTCACCGCTTTGTGGGCACAATCCGACAAGGGAGAGAAATGGAATTTTGAAAGCGGAGTGAATATTTCAGAATTCAAAGCGAGTCATGAGAAGAATGTGAGCAAAGGTTTTGCCATCACTGAGGTCGAAGTCGATCGGGTTGGAGCGTCTTTGCAATTTGCTGGAGCCTGGGTGAAGTCGAAAGTTCAGCAGCCGACTGTGTTCCACTACGGAATGGACGATTTGCTTTTCTCTAATCGCTACGGCGAGATGGCAGACCGCGGTTATCGTCTGATCGATTTCGAGGCCTACGAAGCGCAGGGTTCCATGCTTTATGCTGCAATCTGGACGCGCAATGAGGAAGGTCTTCCGGTGCGGTTTTATCGCGGTTTGGATTTCATGAAGTTTCAAAGCATTTCTCAAAGTTTAGAGAAGAGTGGATTTCGTATTTTCGATGTGGAGGGTTATGAAACAGAGGATGGCATGCGTTTTGCCGGCCAGTGGGTTAAGCTAACCGAAAGCCAAGACGCCTTTTTCGCCTTCAATATGCTTGCTGCCGAGTTCTATGAAAAGAATTCCGAATACGAGGAGCAAGGCTTCCGTATGGTGGATTTCGAGGCCTACTCGATGAAGGCTGACCTGCGCTACGCTGGCGCCTGGGTTAAGGACGATGTGATTCGTGAAGAGCCGGAGAAAGATCGCGATGCTTTCCTCGATGCTTTTCGCGATAAGGAAGGATAAGGTTTTTCAGATTTCAATCGTCTTCAGTGGTTGCGGATCAACTACATTCAGGTGTTGATCCGCGACTGAAAGCGCATCTTGAAACCAGGCCCTCGCTCCGGGGTCGCCATGTGTGAGAACCACGTTTTTCGGCTTGGCGTCAAGGGCGAATTCC
Organism: Opitutaceae bacterium; assembly: GCA_028281165.1. GTDB lineage: Bacteria > Verrucomicrobiota > Verrucomicrobiia > Opitutales > Opitutaceae > JANQRT01. The sequence continues at coordinate 38,531 of JANQKI010000062.1, forward strand.
AGCAGCTCTTCACGATCGGCGTGACCGCTTAATTCGAACCTCTCTATTTGAGCTCTAACTGGGGTTTGGTAATCGTAGGCTTCGAAAACGAACGTTTCTCCAGGATTGGTTTCAAGCAGTTTTCCGCCTGGCGTATCCGGATCGCAATAACCAACAAAGCATATGGCGTTTCTTTGCTGGGATAGAAGACTAGCTGCCATGGCGTAGGACGGCGTATGCTCTACCATCATACCGCTGCTCAAAACGTAGATCCCTTGTTCTGGCGGTTCGCGGCCTGGTTTTAAATTTCGTGGCGGGCGTTTGAGTCGAAGCTCTTTGATAACCTTGCGCGAAAAGTTCACTTGTCCGACGCGTTTAGCGATTTGGTCCATGTAGTCCGCCAGATCCAATCCGAGCCCAGCTCCGAAAATGCGGCAAGAGGGAAGATCTCCCGCTTTGATAGCATCATTAATGATTGTAAGCGTTTCTTGCATACGGCCCAACGCGAAGACGGGAATTAAGACGGACCCTCCTCTTTCTAGAGTGTGACGGATAGTCGCTAGCAGCCGTTCTATTTCCTCCGCTCTTGACTTGCCTTCCGGCCTTTGCGTTTCGCCACGTGTGGTTTCGATGACAATCGTATCGAACACTTTCTCTTCAGGAAACCTAGCCCCGGGAAGAATGCGTTGATCGTCAAACAACACGTCGCCAGTAAAGAAGAAGTTCCTTCCATTATGCTCGATTTCGAATCCTCCTGCCCCGGCCACATGTCCAGCCGCGTGCAGGATAATCTCGAGTTCGTCATTCCCTTCGTAAAGGTTTAGTCGCTTGTTGTAGGGCAGAACTTCGAATCGGTCGCTAATTAAATCAACATCATCGTGGTCAAAAAGTGGATACTCTTTTATGTTATGCTCCTTTTTCTGACGCTTCATTACATTGCACGAATTGTGCAGCATTCGAGCCACTAGCATGTGGCTAGCGTGACTCATGAATACCCGGGCGTCTGGATGCCTCCTAAGCAGAATCGGCAGGGACCCAATATGATCTAGATGGCAGTGAGTAATGATCACGAAATGGACGATTTTATCGTCAAGCTGCGAAAAATCGGGCATGGCTTCGATGCCCGCCAGCTTTGGGTGTAGACCAGAATCTACGACGAAGTTGAAGGCTCCTAGCTCTATGAATAAGGCGTTCGAGCCAATGCCGCCCTCTCTGTTCAAATCGGTTATACGCATCAAGCTGCAAATAATACCACATGCAAAAAAGATTTGATGAAGTGGTGCAGATTGAAACGAGAGCAGCGCAAGACGGCGAATCGCTTGCGACACCAGTGTCGTATGCGATTCGCTAACGCCGCGACCTCCCGTTTCAGTCGCATCCCTTCCAGGGACGGGGGCCAGAGGGGCCACAGTGGCGTTGTTTGTCCCCACCGGGCTTCAGCCCGCTCGGGTACAAGCCGTCTGGCTGTGACCCCTCTGGCCCTCCGCCACTTCATCAAATCTTTTTGCATGTGGTATAAAAGGCCAACAAAAGAGGCTCTATTCGACAGCTTCGTCAAGCGTCATTCCAGCCTTGTTTAGATGATTTCTCGATTGGAAACTCCAATTCGAGGCAGTAGTCTCTAAATCCCAATGCCCGCCAGAAGGCAATGCCCGCTTCGTTATTTGCTAATACTTCGACGGTCAGCCGTTTTTCGCTCGAACGGAATGAGTCCAAGCAGTGTTGAGCCATGCTTTTCCCAAATCCACGTCTGCGCTGATCCCGAGCTACGAATAGCTGTCGCAAATAGATTTTGTCACTATCTTCTCGATACAATAAGTAACCTACATCCTTTTCTGCATGATCGAAAACCAGACATTTGTAGCTGCCGTTAAGCCAATCTTTCATTCGGCTTTTCAGCTCCTCTTCGCTCATTGGATTGCGATGACCTTCATCCTCGATGAGCTGATGATTCCACTTGGCTAGGAGCTCCAGCTCACTCTCTCCAGCTGATCTACACCGTAACATTATGAAGAATGGTTCCCTAAGTCGTATCCGAATTAGCGATGCGTTTTACGATTTCCGACGCCATGAAAAACCCGAAGGTCCCGGTGATATGAGTGGCGGCTCCATAGCCGCTTGAGCAATCTAGTCTGCGACTGCCACTCATTTCATCTATATCGCAAATTTCTGGATACACAGCTTTCTCTGGCGAGAAAACGCAGTCTACTTTGAATTTCGTATCGGGATTCTTGGGGAAGCCGTATTCAGAGCGTAGAGTCTTTCTTACTCTCTGCAGTAGCTTGTCGTTGTGAGATTTGGAGAGGTCCGCGATTTGAATTTGAGTTGGATCGATGCGACCACCAGCTCCCCCTGAAGTAATGATCGGGGTCTCGCGTTTTTCGCAAGCTGCGATTAATGCTACTTTGTGTTTAACGCTATCAATGGCGTCTGCCACGAAATCGTATTCACGATCCAGTACGTCTTCTATTGTTTGCTCCGTAAGGAAAAGATGTTTTCTCCGAACCTCGCAATCGGGATTTATCCTTTCGCATCGCTTAGCCATAGCCTCGATCTTCGCTTCTCCGATCGATCCCTCTAGAGCGTGGATTTGCCGATTTATGTTGCTTTCGCACACATCATCGAGATCGACAAGCGTCATCCCGCCTAAACCAGATCTGGCCAGAGCCTCGGCTACCCATGAACCAACGCCCCCAATGCCCACTACGCAAATATGGGCCGCTTTCAAGCGATCCATAGCTTGAGGGCCGTACAAGCGTCCAATGCCGCCGAAACGAAACTCGTAGTTGGCTTTAGTATCTAGCATGAGCGAACACATTTAATCGAAGATCGACGCGTAGCTTGCAAGGCTAAGAACGAGGCTATGGGGACAGACGTCCGTCATGGACGCTTTTTAAAGCTGGTGTTTTTGTGGGAAGCTCGCTTGCCCATTCGAGAATCTCAGGGCCATGAGCTTTGTCGAATGGCGAGCTAATAGGATTCTAGGCTAATTATTTAACAGCGTACGCCTAGTGTCCTGTTAGCTAAGTTCGTATCAATATTCAGATGTCCGCAAACGCGCGTCCGGAGGCCACACGCCACCATTTTCTTGGTAATCAAGAGGTGGAACGCGGCCTCCGGACGCGTTTGCTTGGTTGCAGTTCTGTAAAGAACTTACCTAACAGGACACTAGAAGATCTCCACCAAATGATCCAAGCAGACGTTCCAGCCTTGTGTGTGCGGTTCCACTACTGATTCGGGCAGTTCGTGCTTCAGAATCAGTTCGGTGCCTTCATCATGGTCTTTCAGATCAATGGTGACGGTACTGTGATCGACGAAGCCTTCTGAAACCCAAGTGAAAACAAGTCGACTGGGAGGATCTATTTCCTTGTAAACGCCGTGTGGAGCATAGTCACTGCAGCCTTCTTTTTTCCCATCGCCTGCTCCAAACATTTCGATGACGTATTCACCTCCTGGTTTCAAATCATTAGTCACTTTAGCGTAGCCTTCCGGCATGCCGTAGAACCAATCGTACATTTTCTCTGGTTGTGTTAAAGCATCGAATACATCGTTGCGATTCGCTTTTATGATTCTTGTGATTTCCAAGACGGCTATAGTCTTTTGCTCGCTCATGTGTTTTTAGATTTTCCGGTGTTTAGGTTGTTGAAATATTCTTCCAAGCTGTCCAAGCGCTTTGACCAGTAGCTAGCCAACTGATCGATGACTTTTTCGGCCTGGCGTAGTGGATCGGTCTGCAAATGAAATCGATGCGTTTTCCCATCGCGAATTCGCTTTAAGAGGCGAGCTTCTTCGAGAACACGCAGGTGTTTGGAGACGGCGGGGGCGGAAATATCGAAAGGCTTGGCGAGCTCTCCAACAGTGGCATCTCGCTTTGAAACATGCTTCAAGATGGCCCTTCGCGTGGGATCGGCCAAGGCGTGAAAAACGCGGTTCAGCTCCAATTCTTTAGAATTAGCCATAGGGTTAATTGATATTTTCCCAGATCATGATCTGTCAACTTAAATTTAACCAATTGGTTAATTGATGTTGACTAGCCCTCGTCTAAAGGCGATTTCGAGCGATTTTGAGAGTGGGGCGCTTCGGGGTTGACTCCCCTTATGAGGATTCTCTTCTTGTGGCTCTAATCGTATGGATGAAATAATTACGTCGTTCCTAAGCGATCTGCCTTTGCTGGTCATCTTTATTATCATTGCGGCAGGTCTCTACATTCTCAGCCTTGGCGCGAATATTCTGGTTGATGATGCGGTTGCTCTCTCCACGAGGCTTGGGGTGAGCAAGGCAATGATCGGAGCCACCATTGTGAGCTTGGGCACAACGACTCCTGAAGCCGCGGTATCCGTCATGTCCGCGTTAAGCGGTAATCCCGGTTTGGCTCTAGGCAATGCGGTGGGGTCGATTATTTGCGATACTGGTCTGATTATGGGTCTTGCCGTTCTTATTGGGAAAGTGCCTTTGGAGCGTACTTTGATGAATCGCCAGGCGAGACTGCAGATTTCAGCTGGATTCCTCTTGGTGATAGCTTGTCTGCCGTTCTCCAACCTCAGCTCAGTGTTTGACGAAGGAGGAAGGCTGACTCAAGTCGCAGGCATCATTTTCGTTTTGCTCTTAGTGGGATATCTCTGGATTTCGGCTGTTTGGGCCAAAAATGGAACGGGCGAGTTTGAAGCGCATGAAGTTAAGGATGATCGATCCGTTTTCGCCATGCTAGTTCGCCTGATCTTCGCTCTCGCTCTCATTATAGGTTCCTCTCACATCACCATCGATTCGGTAGAAATTGCGGCTACACGTATCGGTGTCCCTGACTCCATTATTGCAGCGACTCTTGTGGCCTTTGGCACTTCATTGCCAGAATTGGTGACGGTCGTAACCTCTGTTCGACGAGGTCATGGCGAATTAGCCATCGGAAATGTGATTGGGGCGGATATCCTGAACGTTCTTTTCGTCGCTGGCGTTTCGGCCGCCGTGACTAAGGGAGGGCTTACTGCTGGCGGTCACTTTTTCACTCAGCTTTTTCCGGCCATGCTTATCATGCTAGTGGTGTTGCGTATCGGCATTCAGGTCGGCAAGGATCAGCTGCCAAAAGCTACGGGATACGTGCTGCTTGCCTGCTACGCGGTCTACTTGATTCAAAACGTCCTGCTGCTTAACTAGAATCTTATTTGACGAAGTTCCAAGTAAGCCAGGCTCCTCGCGGGGCGCCGATCGTTCGCAGACCGTTGCTGGCGACTCCTGTGTTAACCTCTTCGTCAAAGAGATTCTCTATTCTGATGCCAATATAATGCTGGTCCGAAATGGCGTAGCGAGCTCCGATATCAAACGTCATGAAACTATCGATACGTCTTGTATTTCGCGTGTCTTCGTATTCCTTCGAAGCTATGGATAGGCTGGTCCAAAGATCGAGATCTTCGTTTGGCAGCCAGGAAAACGTCGCATTCAGACGGTGAGCAGGAGCGTGGGGCAGCTCATTGCCGTTTATGCCCAACCCTATCTCCGCAGATTCTATTTCGGAGTCCGAATACAAGTAGGTGAGTTCGCCTCTTGTTGCGCCATTGAAATCCCTTCGCCATCTGGCTTCCAATCCCGAGATGCGGCTTTCTTCCAGGTTGCGGCGCTGACTGCAGGAGCCTCCATTTGGGACGAAGCCGCACAGGGCATTGAATCCTGATTCATTTGAAAGAAAGGCGTTCGCGATAATATCATCGATTTCGTAATGAAAAATGGATACGATGTAAGATTGTTCTTCTCCAGGACTGGAGGACCAGCTTAGTTCAAGGCCATTGAAGCGCTCCGATGATAACTCGGGATTGGCTTCCGTTATGTCATTGCGGACTCGGAAAGGGCGGTACAATTCATTGAGAGTAGGGGCGCGAAATCCGCTCAATCCCTTGAGTCTGATTGTCGAATTGTCATCGAAATAATGATACCAGGCCAGCGCTATCGAAAGTTCGTCATCGGTTGTATCGGAAAGTTGATCAAAGCGAATGCGTGTATCGGTTTCGAGATCGAACTCTTCTCGGCTACCTTGGTTTTGGTCTACGCGGTCGAATCTAAGCGAGGCTGAAATGCCGTTTGCTTCTGAAATTTCCTGTCTAAATGTAGCGAACAGTCCACTGAAGGCTTGCTCGCCTCCGGCATTCCGTGATCGGGTGAAACCGGTTCCCAAATTTCGAAAGAGCTCGTTAACTTCTCCATCCGCAATCCGATGGTCGGCTCCTATTAGCAGAAATCCTTTTGATTCGAGTGTCTTCAAATAGCTGATACTAAACCCCGCTGAATCAGCGGGAACATCGAATTGATTCAGAGCAGGTCTTTCACTGGCTCGTTGGGCATCTACTGCCGTGAAAACATTGGCGAAATCGCGTTCCTGGCTGTAGACCGTGAAATTCATATGGCTGCCTTCATTCCCCAAGTCTTTTCTGGCTACGAAGGAAACATCGAAAGCGTCGGTATCGTTTGCTGCGAGCGGGGTTCCATTTGAGCGCTCCTCCTCGAAGGCATCCAAAGAGAAAGCGAAGTGCCAGTCATTGGCCGCGTTCCAGCGTATGCGTCCACGCAAGGCGCTCGATTCCGAATTGGCGGCTTGGTCGATAGGACCTCGTTGACTAGCCTGCACTGTATCGAAACCGTCAGTACTAAAGAATTTGCCTCCTAGATCGAGCATTGCTTGATCTCCCAGGTCTTGACTGGCCGAAAAGGAAAGAGAGTAGGTGTCACGAGAACCCGCTTGAAGGGTAGCTCGATAGCGTGGCCTTAAGTTGCGCATGGAATTCAAGGAGATAACGCCTCCCGAACCGAAATTGCCCCAGGCTTCGCCGCCTCCTGAAGCGTTGATGTTTATGTTTTCCAGCATGTCTTCGTGATAACGGTGCCAATACACCCAGCCTCCAAAAGGATCGTTTTGCGGAACGCCGTCGAGCAGCAGGAGCGCTCTTGAAGTGGCGTTGGCTCCTAGATGTCTGAGACGGATCCCCTGCGTCGTTGGATGAGCTGAACTGCTGGCCGTGCGTCGAAAAGCCGAGTATCCAGAATAGCGCGACATCAATTCGCTGATATCGTTTCCATTTGACAGGTGGATGCCAAATGAATTGGGCGGCACAGCGTTGTAGCTGCCTAGTTCGTTCTCCGTATCGAAAGCAGGTAGCTCGCGTGTCGCGCTTATGCGAACTGGATCAAGATCATACGTTTCGTCCGTTTCCTTGCTCCAAGTCTGCGCTATGATGAGAGTGGAGCAGAGGATAGCAGTTAAAACTTTTAAATTTCGAAAAGCCATGGTCTAGACTATGTGAAATTTCGGATACAAAAATCTCGCTCTTATCTTTCAACTGTCGGATGGAGCGAAATGCTTTTTCCATTCAGTCGGACTGAAGCCTGTATGTTTGCGAAAGAAGCGTGTGAAGTAATTCTGGCTGCTAAAACCGGCCAAGGTTGCGGCATCCGCGATAGAAACGTTTTGCCTCTTCAAGTAGCGAATGGCTTCACTCAAACGATGGCGATTGCGTAGTTCTTTTGGGCTCATGCCAGTTTGAGCTTTCACGCGTCGATACAGCTGATAGCGGGAGAGGCCTTGGTTTTCGGCCCATCCTTGCTTGTCGACGGGAAGACTCGGGTTTTTGTAAATCGTTTCCATAAGACTCGTTTCCTTGGCGCTGCTCGCTTGAGAAGCCTCCTGTCCGATTAGGTCGATGGTTTGAGCCTGTTGCAGCAATGGCAGCAAGATTTCCATGGTGTCTGCCACATTTTGCCAGGGGCTTGGCTCGCGGTCTTGATACATTTCCAGGAGGGCTTGCATCTTTTTCAATGAGGGCTCGATTGCCCCACCACTCAGAACATATGTGTTCTTTTTGCAGCTGGAGCGGAAAAAGATCTCAGTGGAAGGGCCTTGAATCATTGCATAGATGAATCTCCATGGTCTGTCGCCTGATTGAAAATAGTAGCGATGATCGCTTGGAATGTAGGTAAGGAATGACGACCCGGGGCCTAGTTCGATTCCTTTGCGGCTGACAATATCAATATACCCCCTGCCTTCCAGGGTTACTTGCCAAAGAATGCTCCCTGCGTGTTTCCGTTTCAGTCCATTCCAATTGTACTTGGGGGTAGCGACTTGGTCTTCGCTTATGGCTAGCCAGTTGATGGGAAAACTCGCTCCTTTGGGGGGCACGTAGAATATATTCCTGTAGCTTTCCGACATTACCTGAAATATCGCACAATTGTGCTAACCTGTCTAGCTTCAATCAGATAGCGGCTATTTCAATAGTAGCTATACTTCAATGCCATTCTTCCCAAGAAATTACCTTGCGCAACAAAGGGTCAATTCTAGCCTTTTGGCCAACCGAAACCCTATTCTATCCTTACTTATGAAAATCACCCAAACGCTCTCGGCTCTGTTAGCCATATTCATTGCGACAATATGTTCTGCAGCTGAGCCTACCGTTACTCTGCGTTCTTTCGGCGAAACCAAAGATGGAGAGAAAGTAACGCTCTACACCTTGACAAACAAGAACGGCTTGAAGGCCGAGATAGCCGATTATGGAGGAACCGTGACGCGACTCATTACACCGGATAGGAATGGAAACTTCGGCGATATCGCTCTCGGCTTCGATAACATCTCCGACTACGAGACGAAGTCCCCTTACTTTGGCTGTCTAATAGGCCGCTATGGCAATCGTATCGCTGGCGGAAAATTCACGCTCGACGGTAAGAGCTATTCACTAGCTACCAACAACGAGCCGGCAGGAATTCCCTGTAATTTGCACGGAGGGAATGTTGGTTTCGACAAAAAAATGTGGAAGGCTTCTCCAGCAATCAAAAAGGGCCAGGCGGCGCTAAAGCTAGTTCTTACGAGTCCTGATGGTGATGAAGGCTTTCCCGGCGAGTTGAAGGTTACGGTCTGGTATGTCCTCACGAATGATGATGAGCTGAAAATCCAATACAAGGCGACCACCGATAAGGCTACCCCGGTCAATCTAACCAATCATCTTTATTTCAATCTCAAGGGCGAGGGAATTGGAGATATCAATGGCCATGTGCTTACCTTTCATGCATCTAAGTACACTCCGGTAGATGCTGGTCTGATCCCTACTGGCGAGCTCGCTCCCGTGGCGGGTACTCCTTTCGATTTCACAAAGCCCCGCGCGATTGGCGAGCGGAACAATGCCGACCATGAGCAAATTAAGTTTGGTGGCGGCTATGACCACAATTGGGTTTTAGATAAGACATACGGAGAAATGGGTTTGGCGGCTGAAGTTTACGAGCCCGTATCAGGACGCGTTATGGAAGTCTGGACCGAAGAACCAGGCTTGCAGTTCTATGGAGGCAATTTTCTCGAAGTGGATGGAGTAGAGCGGATCGGTAAAAGCGGCGTAGCCTACAAGCATCGCACCGGCTTTTGCTTGGAAACGCAGCATTATCCCGATTCCCCCAATCAGGATTCGTTTCCCAGCACGATTCTCAGGCCAGGCGAAACGTACGCCACGACCACCATCTACAGATTCAAGAGTCGTTAGACTGATTCTTTTTCTAAAGCGTATCGATATTACTGATACGGTACCTTGTAATCTCTTCCTTGCAACTCAATATCCCTTAGCCCTACGTAACTATGGCAATTCTCGATCTCTTCCTCTTCGTCTTCTTTGTAATCGGTGTTATCGGTCTCGGCATTTGGCAAAGTAGAAAGGAGGAACTGAAGAGCGAGCACGGAGCCAGCGATTATTTTCTAGCTGGACGTGGTTTGACCTGGTGGCTGGTTGGCTTTTCCTTGATCGCGGCAAACATCTCTACCGAACAATTTGTCGGCATGTCGGGAAAGTCGGCCGATTGGCTGGGCATGGCCATTGCCAGCTACGAGTGGATGGCGGCGGTAACCCTAGTAGTAGTAGCATTTGTATTCGTTCCTAAACTACTTAAGTGCGGTATCTACACAATTCCCGAGTTTCTCGAGTATCGCTACGGCTCTTTCTCGCGAACGGTCATGGCTCTTGCCACTTTGATCATTCTCGTTGGCGTCCCTACCGCTTCCGTCATCTTTTCCGGAGCCAAGGTCGTAAGCGTGGCCTTTGTCGATGTGCCTATTCTAGGCAGCCTCACTGCCATGTGTTGGGTTATTGGAATCCTTGCCGCGGTCTACGTCTTCGTGGGTGGTTTGAAAGCTTGCGCCTGGACCGATCTTGTTTGGGGTTCGTCCTTGATACTCGGCGGAGCTATCATTGCCGTTCTGGCTTTCAATCTTCTCGGCTCCATGGACGCCGATGACCTCATTAAGACCAAGGTCGCTACTTCCGATGCTACGGTGGCCGAGCTTGAAGACGCTGGAGCTTGGGAGCGATTCAAATTGCTAAATAAAGGCGAAGCTCAGGATGGACCTAACGGGAGTGGCGGAAAACTCCATATGGTGCGCTCCAAACAGGATCCGGAAATCCCTTGGACCGCTCTCATATTGGGACTTTGGATACCAAACTTTTTCTACTGGGGGCTGAATCAATACATCATGCAGCGAACGCTCGGATCGAAGTCTCTTGCTGAAGGACAAAAAGGAGTCGTTTTCGCGGCGGGTCTAAAATTGATTATCCCTTTCGTTGTAGTGATTCCAGGGATACTGGCTTACAATCTCTTTAGTGGAGACTTGCATGATGAGGCAATGCGCAAGAACGAATCTATTCTGCAGCAGTTCGAAGCCAAAGAGAATCTGGCTTTTCCGTTCACCGTAGAGTTCGCTGAGACCCAGCCTGTCAAGGCCGCTGCTATCCTTGCCCATAACGTTACTCTAGGTGGCGAGACACCCAGTTTAGATCCATCTTCAGGGACCGAGGGCCTTTTCTCCGCTAATCAAATGGCTATTGAAGCCGCTTCGGCGATAGGCATTGACTCGGCTACAGAGCTCGTTGGCTACGACTATGATGCGGCATTTGGAACCCTGTTGAGAAATCTGCTCCAGCCAGGAATCCGATGGTTTGTTTTCGCCGCGATAACGGGGGCGGTCATTAGTTCTTTGGCTTCGATGCTTAATTCGGCTTCCACCATCGCTACGATGGATATTTATTATAAGATCAAACCCGAATCGACTCAGCCGCAGTTGGTCGTGGCCGGTCGCATGTTTGTCGTCATCTTTGTTCTGGTTGCCTCGATTATCGCTCCTTCGTTAGGGTCGCCCGCTTTTGGGGGCATTTTCACTTTCATTCAGGAGTTTCAGGGCTTCATCAGTCCGGGCATTCTAGCGGTCTTTATTTTCGGGTTCCTGGTTCATAAAGCTCCACGATATCTTGGTTGGCTGGGCATTCTTTCCAACGTGTTTCTCTACGGTTTCTTCAAATGGATAGGTGGGCCTTTCCTCACTTCGCGTGGTCTTTGGTTCTCCCCGGAAATGGCGTTTCTCGATCGTATGGGTCTTTGTCTCATTATTGTGCTGATCATCTGTACGGTCGCTACGAAGCTGCATCCTTTGAAAGAACCTGTCGATATGCCGGTTAACAAGAATTTCGACATGACGCCATCGAAAAGCGCCAAGATTGGCGGTGTCGTCGTTTGTGTGGCCACGCTTGCCCTCTATGTCATTTTCTGGTGATCCGATTTGAAATAGCCTGACTCAATTATATCCAACTCCAGGATACGGGGTTACTAAATTTAGTGGATTTCCTTTGGTAGTAGACCGATCAGACAGTTGGTAAAACTATCAGGCGCGCTATAAAAAATCCTTATGTCTGCCGGACGGTTCGTCTGGCAGATTTAATTGGCCTTGCAAATCTAGTCGCTTCTGGAGATCCTATTCATCGAATGCCCCCTGAGAATCCAGAGCAAGCGACCTGGTTTTCGACATATGTGCTGCCCCATGAACCCGCGCTTCGGGCCTGGCTTAATAGCCGGTTTCCCGATGCTGACAATGTCGACGACATTATTCAGGATGCTTATCTCCGTGTTTTGAAAATGCGTGAGTCGAGCGCGATCAGGTCGCCTAAAGCCTTTCTCTTTCGCACAGCTCGTAATCTTTCCATCGATCACCTCAAGAGTCATAAGGTATCTCGAAAAATTCCTTTCGAAGAATCAGAGGTCTCATCCGTCATAGATCTGGTAACGGAGACACCGGAAACTGCTTCCCGCAATCAGGAGCTAGAAATTCTGAAAGCGGCGATTCAGTCGCTTCCGGATCGCTGTCGCCAAGTGATCACCTTGCATGAAGTTTACGGAATGTCTCAGAAAGAAGTAGCCGAGAAATTGGGAATCTCCGCCAGTACCGTGTCCGATCAGGTTGCGATTGGGATTCGCAAATGCACTGATTTCTTTCGCCGTTACCGAAAGGAGGTGGACTAGGGCTATGAGTAGGGATGAGATTTCCGAGTCTGATATCAGTCAACTGGCTGCCGAGTGGCTAGCTCGTTCAAGCGCTGGCTTGAACTCAAGCGAGCGGATCGAATACGAATGTTGGCTGGCTAGCGACGAGCGGCATAGGCACTGGACTGAAACCCATCAGGAAACGCGTCAAAAATTGAGCGGCCTTTCCTCGCTCATCCCCGACCGAAACTCCGAGCCTGATCCCGATCTCTTCGCTCTTCCCGAATCCGAAGCGAATCGAAAGAAGTGGTTTGTTCCGGCTTCGATAATCGGATTTGCCGCCAGTTTTCTTGTATTGTTTTTATTTATACAGAAACCTCAGATTGGAAATTTCTTCCCTGCAGACGATTATGAAAAGTCTTTCGTGGCGATCGATTTCGATCGGCAATTCCTAGCTGATGGAACCCTGGTCGAATTGAAGAAAGGCTCTGCTGTTGAAGCGCGTTTCGATTCTCAACGTCGAGAGATCAATCTGATTAAAGGCGAAGCTCATTTCAGTGTAACCAAAGACCGACTACGGCCTTTTATTGTCCATGCGGGAGGAGCCTCCTTTAGGGCGATTGGCACTGCCTTCAACGTACGATTGTCTTCGGAGGAAGTGGAACTACTGGTTACCGAAGGAGTGGTGGGAGTCGAAGAGGCGTCTATAGAGGCTGACCTAGAAACCCGGCCATCTGTCCAAGAGCCTTTCTCGAATCGTTTCCAAGCCAACCAAAAAGCCACCTTCTCGAAGTCCTCTGGAACGCCATTGGCTAGTGTGGCAACGGTGACCAATGCAGAGGTTGATCTGGCTTTGCAATGGAAGCACGAGGTTCTGGACTTCGACGCGACTCCCTTGTTTGAAGCGGTTGAGGCGTTCAACCTGCGAAATCGAGATCAAATCGAAATTCGAGACCGAACACTCGGCGCAGAGCTTATCGACGGGGCCTTTCGTTCGGACAATTTAGCGGGCTTCGTAAAGGCTTTGGAGGTCTCCGCAAATATCAATGTGGAGAAAACTCGCAGTGGAACCTATAGGTTGCGTTTAAGAGATTAATCCAGCTGCCCTTATTTCAGTTCTTCGATTTTCTTCTCAAAAACGAATTTCTTTACGTAATTACCACTCACTCAGTCGTCAGGGGACGAACACTTCGCCCCTATGCCCTTTAATGCCCCTTCGACCATACGCCATTCACTCCCTTGTGGAGAGATGTTTTCGTTTGGCATGCATGTCGGTATCGGGAGCGTTGTTGAGCTGCCTTGCATTTTCCACCGAGGAAGATGCGAGTCTGCAGTTCTATTCCATTCCGGAAGGGAAGGCTCACAAGACGCTCAAGATGGTCGCTTTGCAGAGCAAGGTGGATCTCGTGGCCATGCGGAAAATGACCCGCGGTGTCAGCACTCCTCCTCTCGAAGGCCATTTCGAAGTCAAGGAAGCGTTCGCTCGCTTGCTGGAAGGATCGCCGATTGAAGTCGTCTATCAATCGGAAATCAATGCCTACACAGTTGTCGAGCGTCCGCATGAGTCTTCCGTTTCGGAACCTAGCAACGAACAAACTAATACCGAAACGAATCAAGATATGATCGAACTACGACGACTGTTTAAGCAGCTAAGCTTAAGCGCGGCGGCCGCTGGTATTGCCAGTAGCCCACAAATTAATGCCCAGGACGATAGTGAAGACGAAGTCTTCGAACTTAGTCCTTTTACGGTTGATGCTTCCGAGGAATCAGGCTACGTGGCGACCACCACGCTTGCCGGAACTCGATTGAAGACGAATTTGCGCGACGTCGGCGCTGCTGTGTCCGTGATGACCGCGGAAATGTTTGAAGATACTGGAGCCACCGATGCTCAGACTATCCTTTCATACGGATTGGGGACCGAGGTTGCGGGCGTGCACGGCAATTTCGTAGGCGGCAGCGATATCGTCGGCGGCCAACAAGCCGACGAAGAAGCCACCCGTGTCAATCCTCAGCAAAGCCAGCGCGTGCGCGGACTGGCCAGAGCGCAATTAACCCGTAGCTATTTCGAAACCGACATCGGATTCGACAGTTACAATACGGAGCGTATCACCATTAACCGCGGACCGAACTCCCTTCTTTTCGGTATCGGTAGCGCTGGAGGAGTGATAGACAATAGCTTGGCCCAAGCTTCATTAGGTAGCGATTTCGGCGAGTTCAGCGTTCGTATCGGCGAACGAAGCAGCCATCGCGAAACCCTGGACTACAATAAAGTCCTGGTCGATGGCCGTTTGGCGGTCCGCGTAGCGGCGATGTATGAGAACACCGAATTCAAGCAGCGTCCAGCATATGAGGAAGAAAATCGCTTTTATGTAGCCTTGAATGCGGTTCTGTTAGAGAATGAAAATTCCGATTTCTTCGACGCGACGACTTTGAGAGTAAATTTCGAGGATGGATCGGCCACTGCGAATCCGCCCGTAGTTACGCCTCCGGGAGATTCAATCTCCAGCTGGTTTTCACTTCCTAGCACGGCTACGCAAGCGGCTAGCGGATCCACTTTGCCTTCTTGGATGAGCGACGGAACCTTCGTCCCCAAATTCACGGTGGATAGCCGCGGACTGGACGAGAATGGTGTCGCTCGTGGCATTACTGAAGGAGATATCAAGGGCGCGACTTCTGCTCCTTACTTCATCCAGCTAGCGTTGCACTACCCCGATCACACTTCCGGCGGAGGACCAAGCATTCAAGGAACGCAATACGCTGGCGGCGTGGGCCGGACTCTTTATCATATCGCTTCTGGAGGCGAACGAGGCCGCTGGGACTACCAAGTCACTTCGTCCTACTTTCATGAGCCCTACTTCGCGGGATTTCGCACGCCTTCGATTCCCACCCATGTACTCGACAATCGCAATCTGCTGATTTCAGGCGATTCCGGTCGTGTGGAGCGAGACTTCGATGCTTCTAACTTCGTTCTCGAACAAACCCTTCTCGGTGGGCGCGCGGGTATCGAAATCGCCTTCGACAAGCAGACCTATGAAACATGGCGCAACCTTCCTTTCGAATCGGGAGGAGGCTCTCAGATCGGTCGTGGCGATATCTTCGTCGACGTGCAGGAACGTCTCTCCAATGACATACCGAATCCGAATCTCGGACGTCTAATGATGGTAGCTGATTCTCGCGATAGTGGCGGGAATCCAGCAGGCTTTAGGGAAGACAAAGTCGAGCGCGAATCAACTAGGGCGACTGCTTTCTATGATCTCGATTTTACGGAAAACGATGGCTGGTCCCGCTGGCTCGGCCGACATGTCATTACCGGAGTGCTCAGCACGCAAGAACGGGATTCCTTGACCAAGAACTATGGCGCCTATTGGGAATCTGCGAACGGCGAGATCGATCTGACAAGTAACGAATACCATTTCGGTGGCGTCAACGGAGTGAACCAGTTCCGCTTGCAATCGGTTACACAGGTCTACATTGGCGACAGCTTGCTCGATCCCTCGATTCAGTCTTTCGACGACATCCGCATTACCCAGCCGATCAACGTCGATCTACCGGATGCTGGCGACACTTACTATATGTTCACCTATGACCGAATTAATGGCGAACACTATGAAGGCAATTTCACGCTTCGCAACAATCTGCAAGATAGGACCGAGGGTACCGATCGCAATCTTCGCGAGATCGACACCGAGGTACTCAGTATTCAAAGCTACCTCTTTGGTGGTGACATCGTAGGTCTCCTTGGTTGGAGAACGGATGAGCAGACCAGCACGCCTAGTGTGGGCTTGACTAACTTCACTCGTCTGCCGAATGGAGACAATGATGGCGCAACCAATCTGCAGCTCGGCGATGCGCTCGAACCGGAGTCAGGCAACACTTTCACGTGGAGTGTTGTCGCCCACCTGCCGCAACGATTCGAGCTTCCAGGCGGCATTGATCTGAGCGCTCACTACAACAGTTCTGAAAACTTTAATCCTGTGGGAGCGCGTTCAAGTTTGCTCGGCGAAGCCCTCCCATCGCCAAGTGGCCTGACAGAAGAGTATGGCTTCACGGTTGGGGCGCTCGAAGGCAAGTTCTCTGCCCGCTTCAACTGGTACAAGACGAGTATTGACCATGATACTGCCGACCTTTCTGGTGACGCTGCAAATCCGATCAACACTATCCATAACATGCTGGACCGCTGGGGTAAGACCCTGCAGTCGGGCTGGACGGTTGATGAGGCGCTAGCGGTCACCGGTCCCGAGGCTGTCGGATTATATAGCTCCCATGACCAGGTTATTAATGAAATCATTTCCTTCGTACCACCGGAGTATCAAGCGGTCTACAACCTGCGACTCGACGAGTTCTTCGACGCGGATTACGATTTGGAGTTTCTCAATAATCCGACCCCGACACGCTCTTTCAAATCCGAGGGATTCGAGATGGATGTCGTTGGAAATCTGACGCAGAATTGGCGTGTGTTCATGAACGCCGCTAAGCAGGAAACCGTTGAATCCAACATCGGCAGGGAGCAGCTCGAACTCTCTAACTATATCGGAGAGCAAGTCCGCGCTTCTCCTTTGCGCAACATTATCAATGACCCGATTCTTGATGATGGAGTCACTCACGAAACGAAATACGTCAATAGCTTGGCGGTTCCTCTGCTGGCCGGAACGCTCAAAGAAGGCACCACCTCTCTCGAGCTTCGCGAGTGGCGGGTTAATCTCGGCACCAACTACAGCTTTACCGAAGGTCGCTTTAAAGGAGTCGGCATCGGTGGCGCCGTGCGTTGGCAAAGCGAGGCGGCCCTCGGGTATCCCAATGAGTTGAACGAAAACGGTGTTCCCGTTCCCATTCTCAGCCAGCCGTTCTTCGGGCCGGAAGAGTTTAATGGCGATATCTGGCTGAGCTATGGCAAGAAGATCCGCGACGGTAAAATCGATTGGAAGGCGCAGATAAATTTCCGCAATGCCTTCGGGGACAACGAAAATATCCCTGTCACGGTCAATCCGGACGGTCAGGTGGCTATCTTCCGTAATCCTTTACCAAGGGAAGTTTTCCTGACGAATACGTTTAGGTTCTAGACCTCGTCCTTTTTTCTCTGAGAGCCAAGCTGGTATAGCTTGGCTCTTTTTTCGTTTGCCCTGAATCGTGTAAGTAAAGATTCAATACTCGGTGTTAACTGATACTATCCGGAAAATTGAATCAGAATCCTCTCAAGCTTGTTGTATTCGATCTGGATTTTACCCTTTGGAATGCGGGAGATGTCTGGTGCGACTGTCTGACTCCGCCTTTTCGTGTCGAGTCGGGAGACGTTCGGGATGCTAGAGGGGCAGCCATTCGTCTGTATCCGGATGTCTTAGACATTTTAGACAGGTTGGATACATTGGATATCCAAATGGCCTTGGCTTCACGAACTAAGGAACCCGATTGGGCTAACGAACTTTTAGAACTTTTGTCCGTTCGGCATCGCTTTTCCTTCGCCGAGATATATCCTTCCTCCAAAATCCATCATTTCGAGAGACTGAGAACCTCTAGCGGGGCAGCGTTTGAAGAAATGCTCTTTTTCGATGACGAGGAACGAAATGTAATTGAGGTTGGCCAGTTGGGTGTTGCTACCTACTACGTTTCTCAGGGAATGAGTAAAGGCTTGTTTAAAAAAGGGTTGGAGCGATTCGGACTTACCCTTCCATAAGCTTTTTTTGTCTTAATTAGTACTCACTGATCCTTGACGAGGGATAAAGCCTACTTACTTTTCCGTCGGTGGGCCTGTCGCTAATCGATTACATTGTCGTCTTCCTCTATCTGGCTGGTATTGCAGCGATTGGTTTAACCATCTCGCTTCGCGGGCAAAAGACGACTTCCAAGTACTTTGTCGCCGACAAACAAATACCGACTTGGGCTGTAGCTTTCACTTTGATGGCTACTTTGATTAGTAGCAACACATTGGTGGCTCATCCGGCGATTGTATTCAAATCGAGCATGATTCTAGTGCCCGGATTTTTGCTCATCCCATTTGTCCTCGTATTCGTGGCTATTGTAGTGGTTCCGTTCTATCGTCGGGTTATTGGCATGAGCGCCTACGAGTACATTGGGAAGCGTTTCGGACTGGGGGGTCGGATCTTCACTTCGTTCGGTTTTATTCTGGATAGGACATTCGATATTGGAGTGACTCTGGTCACGACGGGGATTGTGGTCTCGGTCATGACGGGTTGGGACATTCGGTGGGTTCTGGCTGGAGTGGGTCTGTTTACCGTTGTGTACACATGCATTGGCGGCATACAGGCCGTTGTTTGGACAGATGTTGCTCAAGGCATCGTGCTGATTGGCGGAGGTCTCTTAATTCTTGGTATGCTTCTCTTCTCGCCCGAAGCAGGACCCCCAGGGGCCGTTGTGGCCGAAGCTTGGAGGGCGGGTAAATTCAGTTTTGGAAATCCTGAGCTTTCTTGGCGGAGCCTTTTCAATCAAGAGGAGCGAACGGTTTGGATGTTCCTGGCGGCTATGGGTATTCTGTGGACGAGGCGATACGTCTGCGACCAGAACATGGTACAGCGCTATTTGATCGCTAAAACCGACGCTGAAGCTCGCAAGGGAACTCTCATTGGGGCGGCCCTTTCAGTGCCGATATTGCTTGGTTTTAATTTAATTGGAGCCTGCTTGTATGGATTTTATGCTCTTACGGATGCTCAAGCTCCCGAGATAGTCGATTACCTCCTGCCATACTTCGTTTTGGAATTTCTACCCGCCGGAATCGTGGGGCTTCTGGTTGCCGCTATTCTCGCCGCTTCCATGTCCTCTCTCAGTTCCGATCTCAATAGCATAGCGACCGTGTTGACGCGCGACTATTTTCAACGCTTTCTGCCCAATCTCGCCGACAGTGTTCACCTAAAGATTGGGCGTTTGATGGTTTTAGTATCGGGTTCGATCTCTGTCGTCATTGGTTTGATTATCGCTCCAACCGAGATAAGCGAACCGCTAGCTACTAAAGCCTTAACCATAGCGACGATAATCACTACGGGAACTCTGGGCCTCTTCGCTCTTGGGTTCCTGTCACGCAAAGCTACTCGAACCGGATGCTACACGGGTATCGCCTGTACCTTGATTTTCATGTCTTGGGCTCTCTTAACTTCCTCGGGTCACCCATGGTTCGATTGGTTTCCTATAAGGTATACCATGAACACCATTCTCATCGGCATTTTCGGACAATTTGTCATGTTTGGAACCGGTTGGATTGCTAGCGTATTTCTAGGTGGATACAGACCCGAGGACATCGATTCGCTGATCTATAAGCGAAGCCGCGAGGCGAGTTAGCCATTTAGCGTTCCCGATCAGCAGTTAGAAACCTTCGGTTTTTCGCCATCCCTCCAATGGCTAAAGGGGCGAATCTTCTCCGCGTGAAACTTTGAGCCAAAGGGAGGCGTATCTCTTATCAAACGGGGAGCAACTATCTATGGTCGCTTCTTCTTAACTGAACTTGTCGTTGTCTTACCTGTCTTTTAAATGAATTCCAACCAAGGCTGATTGTGATGTGTCTCCTGCCGACTATAGCCCGAGTTTCCTTCTTTTCCTTCGCTCTTTCGCTAGCCGTGGCTGCAGTGGCTGAGACGCCGATCTTCCTCCAGCCCAAGCCGGCTGTAGAGCTCTCCTGGAGTATGGAAGAAGAGACGGCTGCGATCGAAATCTCATCTGATGGAGAGACCTGGGAAGCGATATCTCCGACTCGGACCGATGGCAACTTGGCCTATTGGATTACCACTGTAGAGAAAGCTCCGGTGCTCGCTCGCAAGACGCTTGGCAACTCGGGGGCTGAAAGAGGAGGGCATCTTGTTGTCGATCTTGATGAAGGAGTGCGTCAGGTGAAAATCGAGGTGTTCGATGATAAGACGCAGCTATGGAAGCCGCGTGTGCTTGCCAATCTGGAAGGCAAGGCGGGGACGTTACCATTTTCGCTTAATGGCGATTTCAACCTTTCGAACATCCGCGTCTCAATCAGCGAGCAAGCCATCTTCGATTTCACCTTCACTTCCATCGCTCACGAATTTGGAAGTCAAGTCGTCTCCAAAAATCGCCTACAAACACCAGGCTTTGGAGCTTTTGATTTCGCTGGCGAGAGGGATAGCTCGGATCAAACCGTAGAAGAATCCGATATCTGGCGAATCCATGGAGACCGCCTCTTTTTCTTCAATCATTTGCGTGGCCTGCAGGTTGTTGATTTAAGCGATTCCGGGAGTCCGGAGATTTCTCATTTTCTCAGGCTGCCTGCTGTTGGGCAGCAGATGTATGTTCCTCATGAGAATCTGGCCATCTTGCTAGCCAGCCAGGGTTATGCCCAGCGATCTGAAGTTCTGGCCGTTTCTATTGAAGGCGAAAATATTGAAGCTGTCAGTGTAGTTGAGATTGAAGGACATATTTTCGATAGTCGGATGATTGGAGATCGTCTTTACACGGCGGCTTACAGCTACGAACAAGTGGACGAAGAGGATTACAGTTATTTCGTTTGGGATGATAAACTGCTGATCAGCGCCCTTGATTTTTCAGATCCAGCGAATCCCGAAAAGCTGGAAGAGATCGAGTTGCCTGACGCTTCAGCCGTGCTTACCGCTACTCCCGAATATTTGATCGTAGCATCCAGAAATTGGAGGCGTCTTCAAAATCAGCGGTCCGATGTTTTCCTATTTTCTCTTACCGATCCTGAATCGCCTCTCAAGCCTATCCAAACGTTTCATACGGAAGGCATTATTTTAGATAAGTTCAAAATGAGCGTTCATGAAGGAGTCATCACCTGCATATCAGAGTCCAATGCCTTCCGGCCTCTCGGTCAGCGCTCCACTATTCTTGAAACGTTTACTATCCAGCCTTCCGATAATATTGAGCTTCCCGAGGATGAAAATTGGCTGCCTCCAGATTTTTCCGAGCTAGGGGACGAAGTTCCGGATCCGAATCGTTTGGGGCGGATTTCCCTAGGGGAAGGAGAGCGGCTCTTTGCGACTCGGATCGTTGGTGATCGGGCCTATATCGTTACCTTCCTGCAAATCGATCCGCTCTGGGTGGTCGATTTGTCCGATCCCGCTAATCCGACGATCACGGGCGAGTTGGAAATTCCTGGTTGGTCTACCTATTTGCAGCCGCTTGGCGATGAGCTTTTCGCGGTAGGTGTGGAGGATCGGCGCGTCAGTATCTCGCTCTTTGATGTTGCCGATCCTTCGAATCCCTTTTTGAGCGACCGTGTCTTCTTGGGCGAGGAGGGGAGTTATTCCTGGAGCGAGGCCAATTACGACGAAAAAGCGGTAACCATTCTGCCTGAGGAGAACCTGGCTCTTATACCATTTTTTGAATACAAAACTGGAAGCTTCAATCAAATCGCTCGTATTCAGCTTATTGATTTCGAATCTGGCAAGCTTTCCTTGCGAGGCGTGATCGAGAGCGATTACAACTTCCGAAGAGCCTCTCTCGTTTCCGACGAA
>JANQKI010000064.1 GCA_028281165.1 Opitutaceae bacterium
GTCGTCGCTTCCTTGCCTTCCAGCAAGCCTGAGGCCGCTAGGATCCGGGCGCCGGTGCAGACGGACAGCGTGTAGCGGGCTTCTTCCTTGTTTTCGCGAACCCAGTTCAAGGTCTCTTGATCCAGCTCGATCTCGTGGACGTCTCCTCCCGGCACCAGCACGATGTCGGCTTTCGGGGCGTTGCTAAAGGCGTATTCAGGATTCACTTTCAAGTTCATCACAGTAGTCACTTCTTGGCCGTCTTTCGAAACGGTGAAAACATTGAATCCCGCTTGCCCGAAGACTTCGTACGGGGCAGCAAAGTCGATGATCTGTACCTGGTCGAACATCAAGATCGCCACGTCGATACGGTCCCGTTTACTTTTGTCCGCACCCATTGCCATCGCTCCGATGACAATCGCTGAAAAAGCGAGGGAAATCGTTTTGAATCGATGTCGTAAACGCATGCCTCAAAGAATATCAGTCGAACCCATTTGGCGCAATGACAAGAAAACGACGAAAAGCGCCAAAGACAAGATGGGTCGAGGCAGTCAGTTATCAGAATGCATGAAGTCACGAGCAGGAAGCGACTACTATTTGTTTTCAAACAACGCTACGCTTGATCCACGCAATGCGTGGGCAGGATCGGACCGCTTCGCTGCCCGGCAGGTTCTTCTGGCTTGCACTCTGAATTGCAGCTGCGGAAAAAGATACTTTCTAGACAAGCCACAAGGATATTTCTGCAACATAAATCCTGCCTTGCGTAGCAAGATCCTACCCCAGCTCTGCTGAGATCAAGCGCAGCGTTGTTAAAGTGAAATCTACTTAGGCGTTTAGCGGTATCTTTCTCCAGGAAGCGGGATTGGGGCGATTTTTGAGGGATTCTTTGAGTCGGGCTTTGACTTCTTCGAGGGTGTAGGTGGGGCTGTCGCTGTTGACGCGTTCGTCGAGGGTTCGTTTGAGGAATTCTTCTTTGAGGTCGTCGTGCGGATAGAGTTCTCGGGCTTGCTGCATGAAGACGAATACAGCTTCGGAGGGATCGAGGAAATCGCCTTTTTCGACGAGCTCTAGAACCCAGGCACCGAGGTCGGTCGGCAGGTAGGCTTCGAATTTAAGTCCGCTTTCAGCAGCGATGGGTTTGAGCGCTCGGGCTTGTTCGATACGTTGTCGGGCGGCTTCTTCGGATTCGAGAGAGTGGCGATTGTCGTTCATTGCCTAGTGGTATCAAGGGGTTGGAACACTCTTGAAATTGGATTTCGTTTATGTGTTTGCGGAACTCAGCGTATTGTAAAATTGATTACACCGAATCCATTCGCTAGTTCCGCGATTCTGGCAGGAAAAAGCAATCATTTCGTACCGGTTCTAGCTCCGCTTGGCTATTCACTAGCGTTATGTATTCGCAAAGCGGCAAGAAGGCGCTCTAGAGAGAAGAGTAATCTCGGGAAAGATTCCCTGGTACGCCACTATCGCGTTGCGATTCCTGGCCGGAACACCTTTGCCCGTAGAAAGAATAGATATGAATACATTTCTGATAAAGATCGCGCTTTGCGGACTGATGCTCCTGGCAGTTTGGCCGCAAGCAGGGGCTCAAACTAGAATTTTCAGGCAACTGCCTGCCGACAGCAGCATTGGCTTTGGCCTCTCTGAGAAATTCACCGTCGAAGTGAAAACCTGCAGCGAGACCTATCGCCCTGTGTATACCTATGGTATAACGCCGAACAACGAGTCGACCGTGACTCGAAAAGAGCATCTCGCCATGTTCGGCTTCGACCCGGCGGATGGACCGGTTACCATCAAGGTGACGCTGAACGACGCGTCAGCCCTATCTGCCGCCAACATCGGCTTAGTGAATAAGACCTACAAGGGCGTCACTACCTCTTTCGAGGACGGGGCATTCTTGATTCAGGCTTGCCAGCCCTTGAAACAGCTCATGGTCAGGATGCCAGACGACAAGGCTAACCCGCTGATGATTCACGTGGATCCCTACGAGAACCCGCCGCTTCCTGCCGACGCGAAGGTGGTGGTTTTCGATGGAGGAGCTAATGGCAAAATCCATGAGCAAACCTCGGAGTGGGACCGCTACACCGTTCCAAACGATGTGGATGCCGTCGTGATCGAGGACGGAGCCTTGTTCAAAGGAACCATTCATCTAGAGGAGAGCCGCTCGACACCCCTGACGGTGCAAGGCAACGGCATGATCATTTGCCGCTACACCTCCAAGCCTAGCAACGACGTCAAGATGAAGTTCAACGCCCTAGAGCTGACCCATGGTTCGGGACACAAGATTGATGGACTGACTTTCGTCAACGGGCGGCACTTCGCCATCCGTACGAGCAAGGCCGCTCACGCCCGCAATATAAAAATCTACGGCTATCGGGCCAACAACGACGGCATCGTAGCGGGCGACGATTCAGTGATCGAGAACAGCTTTTTCAAATGCAACGACGACCACGTAAAACTATATTATCCGCGAACCATCGTGCGCAATTGCGTGTTCTACGAACAGTGGAACGGGGCCATTTTTCAGTTCGCGTGGAATAGGCTAGATCCAGGCGATGATTGTCTGATCGAGAATATAGAAGTTCTCGAATGGGAGGCGAATTGTGGCGATCCCGACCTAGGCTCTGGCGGCATCGCTCGCTCTTTCATCAATCATCGCGAATCGGAAGACTACGGGAAGATGCTGCTCAACACTACCTTTAGAAATATATATATCCAGCCGAGGATCGCGAGGTTCATTTGTCTGAATGGTCTGGACCATCCTATCACCTACAAGAACTTGACTATAGAGAACGTCACCCTCGAGCAGGCTCCCAAGGGATATAACTGGATCTACGCCAATAAAGCCGACGACGATTCAACTTCGATCGAGATAAATTTCAAAAACGTGCGCTTCGGAGACCGCTTCATTCAGCAGGGCGATTTCAAAACCAAAGGGACTGTTAATTTGTCTTTCGAAAACTCCGGCGAGGCGTACACTGGCTTTCTCAATCCCGACGAGCCGACAGCTTGCGCCTGCGACGAGTGAGGAATTGGAGACGCTAAGCCTAGCCTCGATCTTGGATCGGGAATAGCCTACAATTTGAACGAGTAGATCCCAGCTGGCAGAACAGCGAACATGTTCTCTCCCTCATCATGCCACCTGAGGGTGACGGTTTCCGGAGCGTTGAGCCATTGAATATCGCCCTTCGGCAGAATGACCGATCCTGTTGTATTCGGAGGGATCCTACAGTCTAGCGAAATCGCTTCCCCATTTCGCTCCCAGCGAACGCTGGCCTTGCCATAGCGCGTCTCGTGCTCGGCTTCAGCGAACTCCAGAGGCGAATCGAGAATCGGCTTTATTCGAATTCTCTTGTACCCGGGAGCTGACTCGTCGGGAGCCAATCCAGCTAGGCGTTCGTAGATCCATTGCCCCACCGCTCCATAGGCGTAGTGATTAAATGAATTCATACGCACATCGCCGAATCCATGCTCATGGCTATAGCTATTCCAGCGCTCCCACATGGTCGTCGCTCCTTGATCAATGGAATAGAACCAAGAGGGATATTCGTTGGTGAACAATACCTTCAAGGCCTGGTCCGTTCGTCCAAAATCGTCGAGAACGCGATTGATCAACGGCGTCCCTAGAAAGCCTGTATTCAAACGGCCATTCTCCTTTTCGACCAGGGTGGAAAGATGGTTCGCCAATTTTGGCTTGAGATCCTCGTCTACCAGATCAAAGCCGAGAAAGAGCAAATAGCCGGTTTGCGTTTCAGCGGGAGTGGTCAATCTTCCCTCGTCGTCCAGAAACTCCTTGCGAATCGCCTGCTTGATCTGCGACACAAGCTCGGTGTAGTAAAGCTCGTCCTCTTTGGCCCCTAGAATCTCCGCGACCTTCAGGCAAATGCTGGCGCAATAGCCAAAGTAGGCGGTGGCGATGAGAGGCCGCGGCGTTCCGCCGAATCGAGCATCATCAGGATTGATGGCATTATCGCCGAGAATCGGCTGCAGCCAGTCAGCGAAGCCTACATCCGGACCAATGAAATCCGGGCTCTGCTCGCGGTACAGGTCGACATAGCGCTTCATGGCCTCGAAGTTTTCCTCAAGGGCTCTTTTGTCACCAGTTCGCTGATACAATTCCCAAGGGATAACTGCAATCGCGTCGCACCAGCCGGGAGACAAACGAGGTCCGCCCACAAAATTCCCCACATTGGGCACGATAACCGGGATTTCGCCCTTATCGGTCTGGTGCTCGCGCACCGACTTCAGCCAGCTCATCCAAAAGGCGTGCGTATCGTAGTTGAAAACCGATACGGGGGTGAAGACTTGAGCGTCGCCCGTCCAGCCATTACGCTCGTCTCGCTGCGGACAATCCGTCGGGATCTCCAGAAAGTTCCCCTTCTGCCCCCAGCGGATGTTGCTTTGCAGCTGGTTCAGTTTCTCATGAGACGAAACGAATTTCCCAGTAGACTCGAAGTCGGTATGCAGCACATGCCCCCTCACCCACTCCTTCTGCGGAGTTTGGCTGGCATCGAATCCGGAAACCTCAACGTAGCGAAAGCCGAAGAAAGAAAAGCGAGGCGACCAATCGGACAATCCCGTTTGCGTGGGAATGTAGGTCGCCGCGGAACGAGCGGTTCGATAATTATCCGTGTAGAGCGAGCCGTCTTTATTCACCATCTCCGCCACGCGAATCTTCACCTGCTGTCCTTCGATCGTCGGCAGATTGATGGCAGGCCAGCCCACCATGTTTTGTCCTAGATCGAAAATCGCGGTTCCATCATCTCGCGCGTCGACCGAAATGGCCTTCAAGGTTTCCTGGGCGGAAACCGCCTGAAAACGCTTGGGGGACAACTCGATGTCATCATCCAGTTGAGAAACGCCCACCGGCTTGAAACCTGAAGCATCAAAACCGACTACACTCCAGCCCGGCATCTCGTTGCGGGCGTCGTAGTCCTCTCCATAATACACATCGGCCTTGATGACCGGTCCACTATTTGAATACATCCAGGTTTCATCGGTTGCGATTTTCATGATCGGACCGGATTTGGGCTCGATTTCCAGCTGAGCCAGAAA
>JANQKI010000070.1 GCA_028281165.1 Opitutaceae bacterium
CGCCCTGGTCGTTTAAGGTGGCTGAAAAACGGCAAGCTCGATCCGAAGCCAATCGAATGGCTTCATCCTACCTATGAGTTCGGCGACGGAGGCCTGATGGATGTGGCTCTTCATCCAAATTACGAGGAAAATGGATGGGTTTACTTGGCTTACAGCGAGCCACTGGGGAATCCTCTTGATCCGTTGACTCCATCTATGACCAAGGTAATCCGCGGAAAAATCGATGGCTATCGCTGGACGAGCGAAGAAGCGATTTTTCAGGTGCCTCCTGAAGATTTTGTCAGTACGATCTATCGCTTCGGACTTCGCTTTCTTTTTCATCGTGACGGGACTATGTATTTCTCAGTTGGAGACAGGGGCATTCCCAAACACGCTCAGGATCTGACGCTTACGAGCGGAAAGATCTACCGAATGTATCCAGACGGCAGTATCCCTAAAGATAATCCTTTTATTGGGAAAAAGGGGATACATCCTGGAATCTTTGCCTATGGTAGTCGAAATGCTCAAGGACTGGCCATACATCCTGTAACGGGCGATATTTGGGAAACGGAGCATGGTCCTCGGGGTGGTGACGAGCTGAATATCATAAAAGCGGGGGCCAATTACGGCTGGCCAGAGGTGACCCATGGGATCAACTACGACGGAACGATCATTTCGGAGTTCAGCGAGAAGCCTGGAATGGAGTCTCCCATCTTGCATTGGACGCCCTCAATAGCTGTTTGCCCCATTGAGTTTATGACCAGTCCTCGCTTTCCTATGTGGGAAAACAACCTGCTCGTCGGCGCCTTGAACTTCGAGGAGATTCGCAGGCTCGTTTTAGACGGTCGGCGAGTCGTGTCCGAAGAAATACTCGTGAAAGATTTGGGCCGGGTTCGCGATCTAAAACAAAGTCCCGACGGATCGCTTTATGCCGTATTGAATGATCCTGACATCATTTTGAAGATCACCCCTCAGGCCTTAGTCAGCGATCAAGTGTCGTTGTTCGATGGGAAGACCTTTGACGGTTGGGAGGGTCCTTTGGAATCCTTTCGTATCGTAGATGGAGCTATCGTTGGTGGTACTCTCGAAAAACCTGTTCCTAAAAACCAGTTTTTAAGCACGAAGAAGTTGTATTCGGATTTTCAGCTCAAAGCGAAATTCAAGCTGGTTGGAGAACACGTCAATGCTGGCATCCAGTTTCGAACAAAGCGAATACCTGACCATCACGAGGTAATCGGCTACCAAGCTGATATGGGTGGCAGGAGGAATCAGTTTTGGGGAGCCCTTTACGACGAATCGAGACGGAGGAAAGTGCTACAAGGTCCGAAGCCCGAGGATATTCTGCCTTTGGTTAAGCAGCGAGACTGGAACGAGTACACCATTCGCGCTGAAGGCAATCATGTCCAGCTGTGGATAAATGGATACAAAACAGTGGACTATATCGAGGAAGATGATTCGATCGAACAAAGAGGAGTCATTGCCCTGCAAATCCACAGCGGCGGTCCGAGCGAGGCCTGGTATAAGGATATCCGAATCGAAGAATTGTAGCGGCGTAGCTGAGAGCGTAGACGGATCGTCGCTGCACAAGGAATAATCGTAAAAGCGCTTGAAAGAATTACAATAGACTAAGCTAAATCCATAAAGCCTCAATTCTTTAGCCTAAGGATCATAGCTAGTTTGAATCCATTACGCGCGGAAGAGAAATTAGAAAAACCGAACCAACGCCTACAACACTATTCACCGACAGCTCTCCTTTAGCATCATCAACGATTTCCTTGCAAACTGACAAGCCAACGCCGGTTCCGCGAATGTCCTTGTGATTATTTAGTCGGGCGTCTCGTTCGAAAATCCAATGGAGTTTATCTTGCGGGATTCCATCTCCTGTATCCATTATTTCAACATCTATTGTTGAGTCCTTTTTATTAAGATTGATTCGAATGCCGCCTTCCCGAGTGTACTTTATGGCATTTCCTATTATATTGAAAAAAAGTCGGGATGCTTTCTCTTCTTCAACGAGCGCCCAGCATTCGCTGCCAGATTGCGATAGTTCGCAAGATAGGCCTTTCTTTTTAGCGGCGATTTTTTCAATGCTCGTAACGTCTTTGAGCAGTTGTCGTATTTCAGTGAAGCTCTTTGGGGGATTTTCTTCGTTCTTATCTCTAAGTGTTAGGTCTTTTGTGATTACCGTTAGCCTATCAATAGATCTCAGAGACGCCTCTAGAAATTTCTTTGCGGATTGATCCGAGACATCGGATATTCGATCTTCCACCAACTCTAGGCCGAGTCTGAGAGTCGATAGAGGATTTCTTAAATCATGAGCCACTGCTTTGGCATTTTGCTCATATCGTTCGACCCGCTTTGTGGCTGAATTCAGAGCCGCTAGATCGCTCTTGGATTGAGCGATAGATTGCGTTTTTTTATCATACTTCGCCATTCCTTGAAACACGACTTCACGAAGCTCTTTTGAGTCGTACGGTTTGGTAACGTATTTGAAAATTTGTGAAACGTTTATAGCCGCTTCCATTGATTCAATCTCCGCATGGCCGGTGATGAGTATGCGAGTCGCTCTATTTTTCTTTTCCAAAAAGTGTCTCAAAAGATCGATACCTGATATTTTGGGCATCTTGTTATCGCAAAGGATAACCTTTATTTGATAGTTGCAGAGTTTTGCCGCCTTTTCTGGGCAATCGAATGTAACGATTTCCAGATCATCTCGATGGAAAATCCGAGAAACCGCTTTCAGTGTTTTGGGATCGTCATCAACGATCATCAAGTCTATGACTTTTTCTTGAGCGGGCGTTTCCATGGATGGTTCCCTCTAGGATTTATTTAGCTGCAGCAGGCAGTTTACCTGTTTGTCATTTTGAAATTCCATCTTGCAGGAAATTTCGTGCAGAATCGATCTCGCGATTTCAAAGTCTTCTTGTTGTCGATTTTCCAACTCCACTTGATGGTCGTATTTGTCGGAAAGAATAGATACAAAGATGTATTCGTTTTCCGGATAGGCTTTGATTTCTATCTTTCCTCTGCTTCCAGATAGGGCGAAAACTCGCATGACGATCGTGGCCAAGGCGAAAGAAAGTCGCGTCTCATTGGCTGCAATGTTTATGCTTTTGTCGCATTCGATGTCGATTTCGCAAGTGTACTTCAACTCGTTCCTGAGCACGGCCAACACGCGTTTGAGACATTTTTCAAGTTCGATACTTTCGACCTTAAGAGTGTCTTTCTTCCCGAATTCCTGCAAACTTGCGACTAGGCTCTGGAGTCGGTCCATCCCTTCCTGAGACTCGTGGGTAAGATTTTCCAAATCCTCTATCAGCTCATCTATGGCCAGGTTCTCTATTAGCTCGTTTGTTTTTTCTAGACTGTCGGCTATTTCCTCGGGCCTGTTTCCAGGCTTCGACAGTTTCTTTACTTGATCGATCAGCGTTTTGAAATCCTCTGTATAATTAGCTAGCGATTGCAGGTTGCTTGAAACAAAGCCGATTGGATTGTTTAGCTCGTGGGCAAGACCGAGGGTCAGCCTGCCAATGGAAGCTTGTCTCGCTCTGCAGAATCGAGATTCGAAAGTCGTCTCAGGTTTGCCATCGATTTGCATTTCTCTAAAGGTCTTAGTTTTTCATCACCTCGTTGATGGTATCCAAAATCTTATTCTTTCCACTCGATTTTGGAATGCCTAGATATTCCTTGCCATCGACGTTGATGCGCAAGGCGCTCGAGTTCTTCTCGTGATTTCCGATCAGAGACGAAATGAAGACGATGGGAGTGCTTTGGCAAAAGCCGGAATTCAGTATTCTGCGGATAGCTTCGCTTCCATGCATGTCTGGCAAGACGATGTCGGAAATGATCAGATCTGGCTTACCTTTAATCGCTTCCTCGATTGCCTGTCTTCCCTTTGATGCTTCGCTTACTTCGAACCCATCGCTTTCCAATACGTCGCGAACCAGCTCTCGATAGGTTTTTTCGTCTTCGAGGATAAGTACTTTCTTTCGCCGCTCTTGTTGCATGGTTTCCTGGAATTTCACGGCTTATACAGCCTGCGCTTTTTCTGGCTGGAGAATGGGAAGGTTTGATGAGAGTCGCTTCTCCCTTCGGAAAGCCCTCAGTTTTTGCAGAATAGGTTGACTGACTTTTAGTCCGCTGGGGGCGAGTAAAAGCCTATCTGTAGTGAGAATATCATCACCAAAGATCATGCCTTCTTCAATTTTATCTATGGGTAGATTAACCAAGACAAGTTGGTCTTCCGGAAGATCTACGCTGGAGAGCGCGATCACAACCTCGCTTTCAAGTTGACCTTCAACATTGGCCAAATCTGCAATGGCTTCAGCCTTTGTCATGCCTGTCTTGCGGAGCAGACTATAGCCGTTCGCTATTTTTAGAGCCGCTGCTCCCTTTAGAACCATGGCGCTCTCCTCTGCGCCATCTAATGAAGGTTCGCTCGCTAACTCTATGATTTTAGCGACGCTCTCCATGCGAGGTATGCGACTTATGATTTGAGAGGAGATCTTCCAGGCGTTATCGAGCCTTTCTCTCTCTTCGTTTTTCAACGTTTCTCTTTGATTGCGGTTGTGCCAAATTTCGTCAGGGAGGGTCACATAACCAATTGGGGCTAGCATAGCGGCTAGTTCCAGAAGCCACGGTGGTTCGAAAGATTGAATTTGCCCGATTTGACTTGTGATTTCCTTTAGTCTTCCTGACATGCGGAAAGCTCCTGGATTTGCCATAGACAGAATGTCGACGAGAGCTTGAACGCTTCCATGAACCGTTCGTTGCAACAAGTCTTTTTCCGCTATGACTGATCTGTATTGGCGAATCCCTGACGCTATGGCGTTCTGCAGATGCTTGTTGTCGAATGGCTTTTTCAGAAACCGGAAAACGTCACCTTCGTTCAATGCATTTATTGCTGTGGACTGATCGGAATCACCTGTAAGCATAATCCGACTGCTATCCGGCGCCATTTCTTTCGATTTGGCTAGAAGCGTGACACCATCCATCCCCGGCATTTTCATGTCCGAGACAATGACTGCGTAGGAGCCACTGTTTTTCAGGTACTCAAGCCCCCTCTCCGCGTTGTCTGCAAACTCTATTTCGCAAAATCCTCGCAGAGCTCTTTTAATGCTATTCAGAACGCTTTGCTCGTCATCAATGCAGAGGATTTTTTCTCTGTATTTATTATTCATTTGCAGGAGAAGCTGGTCGTGAAATCAACGAGACAGACGGCGAAAAGAGTGGTTTTGGTTCTATCGACGAAACTGATTTACGCTGAAACGTGTAGGGATTTTATCAGGTGGAGATGCGAAAATTGCTCAAGGGTGTCTCGATTTTATTTATGTAGAATAGGGTCTTGTGACTATAAACTGTATCATTGATGCAGTCGAATTACACTTATGACGCCTTAAACCCAAGACAGTTATCGATATGAAAACCATACTCTTTGTAGATGATGAACCCTTTGTTCTGAATAGTATAAAGCGCATATTGCGAAAAGAGCGTCATCGCTGGGAGTCGCATTTCGCTGAAGGGGGTCAGGCGGCTCTCGATCTATTGGAACGTCGCTCATTCGATTTACTGGTAACGGACATGAAAATGCCTGCAGTAGATGGCTTTGAGGTCTTGGGAACAGCTGAACTGCTTCACCCGAATATGCCTAGAATGGCCCTTTCCGGCTATTCTGAAAAAGAGACTCACACTAAGGTAACCAA
The DNA here is from genome assembly GCA_028281165.1 of Opitutaceae bacterium. Lineage (GTDB taxonomy): Bacteria > Verrucomicrobiota > Verrucomicrobiia > Opitutales > Opitutaceae > JANQRT01. Next base: position 5,682 of record JANQKI010000070.1, read on the forward strand.
CCTCGCCCAGAGATTTCTAGACAAGCCTTGCGAATCGGAAAAGCTGATTAAAGCAATCGAGGAATCTCTAGGGGAAACGGATCGTGATCTAAACTAGATTTCCTTCTGCCAATATCTCGAGTTTCATCCAATGTACCCAAATATTGGAAACGGAAAGGATAGAGCTGATAGAATGAAGAATAACGATCGAAGTCTTTATTCAGTTATGCTTCAAAATGAAGAATTGCGGGACACGTTGGGCAAAATGGATTTGGTTTTAGCCCAGATTGTCGAGTCTATAGTTTGGACCGATTCGGACGGAAAAATTAAATGGTGCAATGGGTCCTTTGACGACCTTTGCGGCAAGCTCCGACTCTTCATATTAGGAAATTCCTTGTCAGAGCTACTGCCCCTTGATTGCAGCGAGTCTTGTAAAGAAATTCATCCATGCGATAAATTGCTTCGCGACAAAGCTGATTTGGATACGGTCTGCCGTTTTAAGCGCGGCGATCAAGCATTCGATCTTGAGATTCAGGGGCGCGCTTTTATTAGCAGAGAAGGAGAGCGGAGCGCTGTTTTCGTCATTCGTGATATTACTCGTAGAAACCTTCTGGAAGCTCAACTCAGGCAAGCCCAAAAACTGGAATCAATTGGCAGTATGGCGGCGGGCATTACTCATGAGATCAATACGCCAGTCCACTATGTAGGTGAAAATCTCAGATTCATTGAGGAATCGATTTCCGATATGCAAAAGCTCTTCTTGAAGTTGCTAGACTGTAGTGGAAAACCCATCACTAATGATGATTGGCCGGAAATCAACTCGCTTATCGAATCCATCGATTTGGAATTTGTCCAAGAGGAGATCTCCAATGCGGTTCGCGAATCTTTAAAGGGAATTTCCCAAGTGGCTAATATCGTAAAGTCCGTTAAGGAATTCGCTCATCCTGGGGAGCCTGCCATGGAGCTGACTAACCTAAACGAAGCGATTGAATCGACTATACTGCTTTCGGCCAACGAGTGCAAATATGTTGCTGATGTTTCTTCTGATCTCTGTCCAGATTTGCCGTTGGTACCGTGCATAGGAGGCAAATTGAATCAAGTTTTTCTAAACCTGATCGTAAATGCGGCCCACGCCATCGGCGATAATCTGCGAGACAAAAAATCAGGAAATAAAGGCCAAATCGAGGTAAAGACACATTCTAAAGGCGATTATGTCGAGGTGGAAATATCGGATACAGGTCCAGGCATTCCGGATGAAATCCACGGGAAACTCTTCGAGCCTTTCTTTACGACGAAAGAAGCCGGCCGGGGAACGGGTCAAGGTTTAGCGATAGCTAAAAAGATCGTGGAGCAAGATCACCATGGCGAACTTAGTTTTGAAACCCAACTAGGCAAAGGTACGCGCTTTTTGATTCGTCTTCCCGTAAGTCAGGGGTTGTAGGTGTCGGCTAAGCTAGATTGGCGCAACAGTCGCCCCGACAACCCATTTGCCGTTTTGCTTTTCCGCGATAATATAATGCTCCGCATCGATTTCATTCCCCGACTTGTCTACAGCCTTTAGATTTAAGGCTGTATTCAGAATTTTAGGCTCTTCCGAGGATAGGAAACGTGAAAAGCCCATATGATGAGCCTCCCTTAGGTTTTCAGGAATGATGATGACAAGACCTTCGCCGACTGCTTCTCCCTTCGTCCAGCCGAAATGTTGAGTGAAGGATTCGTTCACGTAGGTAATAAAGCCTTGATCGTCGACAATCATGACTGGAACGCTTTCAACTTGTTCTAGCTCGCTGATGCTTTGAGGCCGTTCGTTCATAGCTAGAATAAATTGATAAGCTAAAACGCGAAAACCTCAAGCTGTCTCGTCATTCAAATGGGAATCTCGATGCTGAACGTCGCTCCCTGGTCCAGTTCGCTGGATACTCTGAGCTTCCCGGAATGGTTTTTCTCGATGATCGATTTGCAGAGAGCCAAGCCTTGTCCCGATCCGATGCCGTTTTTTCGACTGCTATAAGTTTGCTTGAAAATAAGAGCTTGTTCCTCTTGCCTAATCCCAACTCCTGTATCCATAATTTCTATTAACACTGCGTTTCCCGTCTTTCGAGAGCTGATCCGTATCGTCGCTTCAGCCTGGGAGTCTCGTTCCAATTTTCGCTTAATCGATCGTATTGCGTTTACGATGACATTAAGTAGTACTTGGTTTATCTGATCGCTATGACAGTTGACTAGAGGCAGGTCGTCTTCGAGATTGGTATTCGTTTCGATCTTCTCAATCCATTCCTGCCGACAGATGAGCAGAGTTGCTTCGATCATCTCATTAATCGAAACGGGAGATTTGCCTTCTCTCTTTGCAAGCGCGAAAGCGCGTAGCGCGGCCACGATTCTGCTAGCATTGCTCACGTTTGCCTTCGATTGCTCCAGTGTCTCCCTCGTTTCTGCTATTACTTCCTCTAGAGCGTCACAATTGCTTATCAAGTCTCCATTTTGAGTTGGCTGCGAACCTTCGACTTCTCTATTTTCCAAGGCCTGACCGAGTGAGTTTGTCAGTCGGCGGATCGATGATTCGAGAAACTCCAAGTCATATTGCAAGCACTGCATCGGCGTATTAAACTCATGAGCAATACTCGCTGTCAGGCGGCCAATAGTCTCCATCTTGCGAGCGAGATTTAATTCGAGCTCTATTTGTTTTCGCTCCTCTTCTGCTGCTTTGCTGGCAGTCAAATCTCGACAGAGAATAGTAAGAATCTTTGCGGCTGAATCCCCTTCAATCGAAGCATTGACCAATGCCATGGCAGGGAAGGGGGAACCGGTTTTCGGATGTATTTCAATTTCGCCCCGCCAATCATCCCCATCGTTCATTTGCGAGAAGGTTTCTTCAATAGTTTGTTGTGATCCGTTTGATAGGAAGTTATTCCAAACTTCATTCTCCCAGGAAGCAAGGTTTTGCAACTGAAGCATATTCCTTGCTGCTGGATTAAGATACAGTATCCGGAAACTCGGATAAACGATTATAGCGATATGATTTCGCATATGCTCAGGCAACCTTTGCAATGAGCTAGCAATGATACGCTGATCTGCAGCATGTCCCGTTTCTTGAGCAACTTTTGACATAGTTGAAATTGGATACAGTATTCATCCTCACATCGACCAATTTAAGCCAATTCTAAGTGTTTGGGATGCAAGTTCGGTCTAAAACCTTTCTGCGAAGAAACGTTAAAATTCTTTCATCGGCTTTTTACGTAAGGAATGGTCATTGGACCCTCAGGAAGGAGGGCTATTGGCGCGTCCTTGCCAATCTTTTCTAGCTCCGCTTCAATCGCTTCACGAATGTCGTGAATCGGTTCAATGTGTCCTTTTCGGACGGCTTCGTCGTCCAGCTCGCTAAATAGCTGTATCCGATTTTTCAGGAGAATCTGCACAAGTTTCTGCGTTTGCCATTGATCGATCTCCTTGAAACCAGGCTGTCGAATGGCTTCAATAGCCTCTTCTGCTGAGGCGAAGCGATAAAGCTGATCTTTGAAGGCTCCGTGTTCCGGTATACCGTCATTGCATCGGCCGGCTGCAATGATCAATCCTCCCGGTTTAGCGATTTGGAAGGCCGCTGCCATTCCTTTGACAGTTTGGTATAGATTTAGGTCTAGGGGATAGCCGCTGTTGGTGGTTACGACAATTGGGAAGGAGTCTTCAACGCTGACCATGGCTGTATCCTTGGAAAAACGACAACCGTTCTCATGAGCTTCAATTATGTCACCACAGAAAAAGGACGTTATCTCGTAATTGACGTTCAAGGTAACGTTGACGAGAAAATCGACCGGCAGCAACGATCCTGCTGCTCGTACGTGCTCTTGAGTTGGATTGTCGTCCAGAATGCCCCATATGCTTTTAGGGTGGGCGATATTGCCATACCCATGATACTCCATGATCGCATCGAGATTTGCCGCGCCAGGAAAAACCGCTTTGTAGCCTCCTGAAAATCCTGCCATGAAATGGGGCTCGATGAACCCCATCAGAATACGCCTATCCGCTTCCACGTAGTGCCTATTAAAGTACACGTCGTATCCGAACGGAGAGGTGCCGGCCTTGGCCATGGTATCGTAGTCCTGGGCGTTGTGATTCACGATGCGATAATTGGCGACCACGCTTTCGCCGACCATTCGCTCAAGTTCTTCTTTTGTATTGCCGCGATGGGTACCGGTGCCGACAATGATCGTAAAATTTTCCGCTGCCACATGCTCTAGCTCCCTGAAGACCCATGGCAGTAGACGATGGCTGGGAAGCGCTCGGGTAATGTCGGGTATGACTATCGCCACCGTTTCTTCTGCCGAAATCGCTTCTTTAAGAGGCTTCGATCCATAGGGGTGTCGAACCGCTTCTTGAAAGGAGGCTGCTTCATCAGGCAGCCCTTCGATAAAACGAGGACGCAGAACCTTGGTATTCAGGCCTTGGATATCAAACTCAAGGCCGGTTTCGCCGTATTCCAGTTTAAGCGTCGCCCCACTCATATGACCCGTTTAGATAATCTCGACTACGTCGTCCTGTTCGTACCTCACTTTCGGCAAACTGGCGTACTTGTCAGACGCGTCACGATAGCCCAAAGCGCAGCCGAGAACCGAGTGGCAGCCTTTTTCCTCGAGACCGAGAATTTTGTCATAGTCGTCTGGGGAGATGCCTTCCATGGGACAAGCGTCAATCCCAAGCAGAGCCGCCAAGGCCATCAGCTGACCAATGGCGATGTAAACTTGGTGAGTCGACCAAGCGTCTACCCATCCTTCGGTGCTAGCTTTGTCTACAAATCCTCCAGCAAAGTCGCGATAGCCGCTCAGCGATTCGGTCGTCACGCCCCGAACTTCGGCCATGCGATTAATGAATCGATCTACGCTAGGCCCAGCAAAGCCTTTCTCTATCGCCAGCACTATCATGTGCGAGCAATCCTTGGGTTGCGTTTGCCCCCAGGAAATTTCGGGCAGCTTGTCCTTTATCGCCTGGTCGGCGATTATGAAGAATTTCCAAGGCTGAAGTCCGAAGGAGGAGGGGGTTAATACCAACGATTCGATTAGCGTGTTGATCTGATCTTCTGGAATCTTCTTGCTGGCATCGAATACCTTGGTCGCGTAGCGCCAATTCAGGCTCTCGATGAGTTGTTCATTGCTTAGGCTGTTCATAGTCGAAAGATCTTTAGTAAATGGTTGGCGTAATGTTCACCACACCAGATACGTGAAAGCGAAGACGAGGCAACGCCATAGTTTGCGACGATTTCGCGAGCCGATTGTGTAGCGGCGCGTTTAAAACGCGCCGAAATAGAAATTGGACTTTTAACATAATCGTATCCAAAAAATAGATTAGTTAGGAGGATTATCCACTTGCGCCAATCTCGCTCCGTCTTCTGAAATGCCTACCTTCTCTAGCAACGCGCTTCGCTGTTTGGCAGACAGCGGTAGCAGCGGCGGCAAAACGTCAGCCCAACTGTCGTTTCCGTGTAGTTTTTGTAGCAATACCTTTACGGCAGGAACGAGTGGGAAGCCCGCGATGGCCTGACGAATTGATAGAGCTTCCTCTTGCCACTTCTCAGTTTGGCTATTTGCAACAGCTTTCCATACTTTCCCAGCTAGCGAACAAGTCAGATTTACCGTTGCCGAAATGCAGCCCGCGAATCCGTTTTTTCGAGCCTCTAGCACCGTTCCTTCGCTGCTTGGGAAAACGGCGAATCCGTGACACCTTTCAACCAGGGCTTTGGAGTAGTCCAAATCTCCAGAACTATCCTTCAACCCCACTACAGTTTCGGGAAACGATGCGTAGAGCCGCTCTACCAGTGTCGTGGAAAAAGCGATACCTGTGAGTTGAGGAAAATTGTAGAGATAGATTTTCAGACGATCCTCTCCGATGCTTTCAATGATTCTGGAAAAATACGAGAAAAGACCCTCGTCGCTTACCGGCTTGTAGTAGAAAGGCGGAAGTATCAATTGGCCTGCGAAGCCAAGTTCCAGCGCGTGTTGCGTTAATGAAATCGTGTCTTCAAGCGAACAGCCACCCGTTCCCACCATCATGCTGCCCATCGGCAAGTCGCTCGACGCGACCGCGCTCATCAACGCCCGACGTTTCTCGAATGCAAGTGAATTAGCCTCCCCTGTCGTACCCAGCGCGTTGATACCATCGCATCCATGGTCCAACAGCCAATGGCAGTGCTCTATGTAAACAGAAGCATCGATATCGCCCTTTGAATTCAACGGTGTTGCGGCAGCAGCAATAACGCCTGAGAGAGTAGTTGGTTGCATGAAGTCCAGCCTCGATTTTCTTTTGCTTGAGGCAACGACTTTTTCGCTCGAAGTCTGTCCAAGCCTCTGTTTGAACATCCCAAAATTTGCTAGCATTTAGCGACTGACGAGCAATCCATGCGTTACCAACTTGAACTCGATATCGAACTGCCACGAGAATGCGTCATCGAGTTGTTCCTCGACGCCCAGAATCTCTCGAAATGGCAGCCGGACCTTGTCAGCTTCGAGCATATCGAAGGTGTTGAGGCGCGTAGAGTTGGAGCCAAGTCAAGGCAGGTTCACAAGATGGGAAAGCGCGAGGTTGAGATGATAGAGACCATTACCACTCACAATTATCCGGAAGAATTCTCCGCGACCTATGAAGCGGACAGCGTCTGGAATCTCATCGAGAACCGTTTCGTCGATGTCGGCCAGCGCAAGACCAACTGGATCCTCGATTCGGAATTCAAATGCTCGGGCATAATGAGGATCGTAGCCTTCTTGATGCCTGGCATTTTAAAAAACAGACGTTTACCTTTATGAAAACGGTTCAAGGAGTTTGCCGAAAACGCAGACAGCTGAGATTGGGATACAGGTGGACAGTAGAGAGAGATGCTGTTCGAGAGCCAAATTCACTGGCGTTGCGGAACTTTTGGAATTTCCAATCTCAATAAATAAATAATTTCGAATAACATTAATTACCTAACTCACAACACTACTTAGCATGAAATTCATGGTTACTTGGCAACTCTACGAAGGTAAGCTTCATGACACCTTGGCCCTCTTTTCTCAAATGACTCCCGAGCAGGAAGCTGAAAGCATGGGGGAAGACATAAAGATAGAAGGACGCTGGCATAACTTGGTTAGCGGCGAAGGCGTTGCGATTGTCGAGTCAGATTCTGCCGAGGCCGTTTCAGCCTATTGCTTGCAGTGGAACAAGTATATGGACTTGCAGATTGCTGTTGTTGTGGACGATGAGCAATGTCGCGCATTGGGCAGGAAAATGGCTGCTGAAGACTAGTCCGGCTTCCGCCTATTCGTTCAGGGCGGCCTCATTTTTTTAGAGCCGTCTGCCCATTTCAGTCGGTAAGAAAGCTCGCTTTCGCTTGAGTTGAGCGTGGTTCGATGTATTTTCCTTCGGTCAAAAACGATGGGAATGGTTTATCGCGTATTGATCTGTCTCCTTGCGCTAAGCTCGGTTTCTCGCTCCTTTGCTGAAGAGGAGCATTGGGCTTATCGACTTCCTCAAAATGAGGAAGTACCGAAGGTCTCGTCGACGGCTTGGCAGACTAACCCGATCGATGCCTTTGTTTTCAAGCGCCTGAAAGCCAATGGATTGGAACCAAATCCAGCAGCTTCAAAACTCGCATTGATTCGAAGAGCGTACTATGATCTTGTCGGTCTTCCTCCCTCTCCCGAAGAAGTTAGATCCTTTCTGCAGAACGGCTCTCCCGATGCATGTGAGCGTCTGATCGAGGATTTGCTAGCTTCGCCCCACTATGGCGAGAAATGGGGGCGGCACTGGCTGGATTTGGTCCGCTGGGCGGAATCGAATGGCTACGAGCGAGATTCGACGAAGCCGATGGCCTGGAAATATCGAGACTACGTGATCAATGCCTTCAATCAGGATAAGCCGTTCAATCAATTCATTTTAGAACAACTGGCAGGTGATGTGATTGAAAATCCAACTACGGAAAGCTTGGTGGCGACAGGCATTTATCGACTTGGTCTTTGGGACGACGAACCCGCCGACAAGGAACTTTCCGAGTACGAGTATTATGATGATATTGTGAATACGTTTTCGCGAACATTTCTGGCGACTAGCATGAGCTGCGCTCGTTGCCACGATCACAAGGTAGACCCCTTCACGGCCAAAGATTACTATTCTATGGTGGCCTTTGTTCGAGACATACGCATCCCTTATCGGAGCAGGGAGGCTCGCGATTTTCTCATCCAGGATGTAGCTTCTAAAAAGCAGGACCTTCTAGGAGTAGATCTGCAGGAAATTAAGAAAAACGTCATTGGATTTCGATTACAGCAATGGGATAGAAGTAGCGATATCGTCAACAGCAATGCGGAAACTGCTCCCACGATCGGCAATATAAAATACGGTTTTGATGGCTATTTCTGGGACTCGGACACCTTTGACGAAATAGTCGATGAATATTTCGATTTCGTTGGCAGTCTAGAATCTGGTCCGGTTGTTTTGCCAAGTCGGATTGCTGCTGTTTCTCGTTCCTTAGATGCCGAAGCCTTTGCCTTGGAGTTTCAATGGATGGCGCCCGAGTCCGGCGAGTACCTCTTCGAGATCGCCTTCCAAGGAGCAGGAGCTATCTACGTCGATGAAAAGCTTATCTTCACTAAAAACGGCCCTAACCGGATAACGGGTAGCCATGCCCTTCAAGTTGAAGCGGGCGCCACTCCGGTTCGCATTCTCGTCAGTCATCCGAAGGAAATTGAAATCCGTTTCGATTTTGCCGGGACCAGCCATAAAGGAACTCTGGTCGATTCCGAATCCTGGAAAATGCAAAGCAAACGTATCCAGGAATTGGTGAAAAACGATGATCCGAATGCTTCGGATAGCGACCTTCTGGTCGCCATTCGCGAAGCTCGGGGCAAAGAGGTCTCGGAACGAGAAAAATATGACGAGCTTAGCGCGCGCTATAAGGAAGAGATGATTCTGGGCGTTTCCGACGAAAAGGAAAAGAAGCCCAATCACATTCTCGAGCGTGGCAATACTCATCTTATAGGCGATCCTGTGGAGCGGGCTTTCCCTGCCGTTTTGTTGAGTTCTGAAGAGACGTATTTGGATGCTCAAGACGATCATCCGAGGTTGGCTTTGGCCAAGTGGATAGCCAGCGAGCAGAATCCGTTAACCGCCAGAGTTGCAGTTAATCGCATTTGGCAGCATCACTTTGGTCGTGGGCTAGTGCGTAGCAGCGACGAATTTGGCGGCTTAGGCGAAGAGCCCACTCATCCTGAGTTGCTGGACTGGCTGGCAAAAGAGTTTATCGATAGTGGATGGAGCTTTAAGTCGATGCACCGATTGATGATGACTTCCCAGACCTATCGAATGTCGTCGCGAGCCAATGAATACGCTCTAAACAAGGATCCGCTTAACGACTTTTTCTGGCGATTCGATATGCGCCGACTCACCGCCGAAGAGTTGCGCGACTCCGTTTTGGCGGTTACCGATTCGTTGGATTTAACTTTAGGCGGTGAAAGTGTCTTTCCTAAGCTCACCGAGGAAGTACTGGCCACTGCTTCGCGGCCGCGTAGTCGTTGGGATCTCGATGCAGGTCCCGAACATCAAAATCGGCGTAGTCTCTACACCTTTACGCGGCGTTCCCTTTTGGACCCTAATCTATCGTTGTTCGATATGGCGGATACGGATTTCTCCTGCTCCGTCAGATTCAATACGACGGTTCCTGCCCAAGCCTTGGCCCTGATGAACAGTTCCTTTATCAGCGAGCAAGCGGAACGCTTTGCGGGTGTCATTCATCAGCCAGGCCAAGCCCTTCAAAGTTCTGTTGTAAACGCGTTCATGAAAGTCGCCGGCCGAGAACCTGATCCAGAGGAGATTCAAGTTGGGCTCGACTTAATCGCCTCTTTGCGAAATGATCTAGGCTATACCGAGAAGAGGGCAGTGGAGCGATTCGCCTTAATGATGCTCAATCTAAACGAGTTTATTTATCTCGACTAGTTTTTGGAACCGCAGATGGACCCAGATATACTCAGATATTTACTAGCTTTGCCATTAAATTTTAACGCCTATTTCTATTCTCTTTAAGATTTAATCTTTGTATTTCGTTTTTGAAAATCCGTGTCCATCTGCGGTTCTAAATTCTTCAAATAAAATGAATTCTGATCCCAAAAATTCTCTAAAGTCCCAAATTCCCTCAGGCGATTTTTGCGGCAACGTTTCGCGTCGCGAGTTTATCAATACGGTAGGTGGCGGCTTCACGTCTTTGGCTCTGGCAGGGATGCTGGGCGCGGATGGCTTTTTTCGAAATGCTAACGCGGCTTCCAGTCTAGCCAATCCCCTGGCTCCGATCAGTCCGCATTTCACGCCCAAGGCTAAAAGCGTCATTTTCCTTTTCATGTATGGCGGTCCCAGCCATGTGGATACCTTCGACTACAAGCCAGAGCTGTTCAAGTACGACGGCCAAACTGTCAAAGTGAATACTTTCGGGCGTGGCGGCCGTAAGAATGAGGGTCGCATTGTAGGTCCAAAGTGGTCATTCAAAAAATATGGCCAGTCCGGCAAAAACGTTTCCCAACTCTTTCCCCATATCGCAACCTGTGTAGACGACATCGCATTCCTGAAATCGATGCAGGCTGATTCGCCTATTCATGGCTCGGCCATGCTGATGATGAATTCGGGTAGTATCATCAGCGGGAGCCCCTCACTGGGTTCGTGGGTCAACTACGGGCTTGGCACCATGAATGGAAATCTGCCCGGTTATGTGGTGATGTTGGATCAATCCGGGGGTCCCATCAGCGGAGCCAAGAATTGGAGTAGTGGATACATGCCGGCCACCTATCAAGGAACCGTTTTCAGAGCCGAAGGAAGCCCAGTCCTCAACCTGGAGAGCGCGAAGGGCATGTCTCTCGATGAGCAGCGACGCATCATCGACAGCTTGAACCATTTGAACCAAGGCCACCTCAAGGACCGTTTCGACAACACGAATCTGGCTGCTCGGATTGCTAGCTACGAGCTGGCCTACAAAATGCAAGTCAGCGCTCCCGAGGCAGTGGAGCTGGAGAAAGAGCCCGAAGAAACGAAGCGCCTTTACGGTATTGATCAGGATCGTACACGCGATTTTGGCAGCAAGTGTTTGTTAGCCCGAAGACTGGTCGAGCGTGGCGTGCGTTTTATTCAAATTTACTCCGGCGGCGCTCATAACGATCACAACTGGGATGCTCATGGGGATTTGGTTAAGAACCATAGTCTCCACGCTGGCAATACAGACAAGCCGATCGCTGGACTCCTCAAGGATTTGAAAAGACGCGGCATGCTTGACGAAACGCTCGTTATCTGGGGTGGGGAGTTTGGCCGACAACCAACCGCTGAATACGCTAAGGGTACCGGACGCGATCACAATTCCGCTGGCTTTACCATGTGGCTAGCTGGTGGCGGGATCAAGCCTGGCATTTCGCTTGGGCAGACCGATGAACTTGGCAACGAAGCAGTCGAGAAGCCGTTCCATGTGCGCAGGCTTCACGCAACCATCTTGAAATTGCTCGGGTTCGATCCGAACCATCTCACTTTCATGCATGGCGGGCTCGACAAGAAGCTGGTTGGTCCGGCCGGAGCCGATCCGATTGAGGAACTGATGGCTTAGAGAACAGCGTCCAAGATAAGTTCTGGTTTCTTTATTATCGCGGAAGGGTTTAAAGGGCATGCCCAGTTTCTGGCTCTTTTCGATCGGCTGGAGGAACTGGATACAAAGGGCTGAATTTCAGATTGCGATCAACAATCTGAAACTGCTACTTTTTTACTGCGTAGTATTTTCCAAGTAGGTGTGTCGTGATTCGTTTTATCCAAGCCGGTTGTCTCTTGTTGCTCTTCTATCTATCTGGTTGCGCCAGTAAGCCTAATCCATCCTTCACCCTTGAAAAGCGATTGGAGTCGATTGCTCCCTATCAAGATCGAACGTTCACTTATAAGTCGTCTTACCCGCATTCCGAGAAAGGTTTTCTCGAGGTGGAATCAGACTTAGCCGATTATCTTGGCACTCACGCTTGTCTCATAATGAGTATCAAGGATGTGGATAAAGCAGAGGTATTGAGTTCTTTGGAAGTGGAGCTAGAGATCGAAAGGGGAGAAGAGGACGCGGATGGCATTGCAGCCGAGGAGCAAGTGCTCTTGATGGACTTTACAGCAATCGGCGACGATTTAACTTCGACCTCCGGGCATGGAGTTCTGTATACGGAAGATGGATATATGCTGACGGCAGCTCATGCTGTTGAGAACGATAATTCGATTCTGGTTTTCAGGGAGTATGATATCCAAGAGGAAACCCAAAGGGTTCGACTCCTTTCTTTCCGGAAAGTCTACCTTAACGATGAAATCGACTTCGCTATTATCAAGGCGCAAGTCCGAACGCCATTCTTCCTGAAAATGAGAGCTGAGGCCCCCGCCTTTAAGGACATCGTATTTGGTGGTGGCTGGCTGCATGAAGTACCGGCCGCCGGTCAATTGATGTGGACTGGAGAGTTTGAAGTCGTAGCCGGATTGGAATCCGCAGGAGCGACAAAACTGGTTTCCGACGTCCCTGTTTTGAAAGGCGATAGCGGATCTGCCCTAATCGACGAGGAGGGTTGGCTTTGCGGTATTCAGACGGGTACGGCGGTGTACAAAAAGAATAACCGCAAGTGGAGGTTCAGCCATGCAATCTACCTAAAGCCTGAGTTTATCGATGCCATTATCGACAAGGATCGCTTGGAGTTTGAGGGTTCAGAGAACTGATCTGTTCCTCGCTCGTTCAAGCGCGTGAAAAACGAGCCTAGCTTCCAGGCTTGCTTAATGCGATCAGGCGAATTCATGCTGGTTCCTCTTTTTATCAACAGATGACCGCCCCAAATTCTCAAAACCGTGATACGCGTCGCTCGTTCCTCAAAAAGGGGACGCTGGCGGCAACTTCCCTCATCGCGTTCCCGTCCGTTCTCAGCGCGGCGACCCTTGGCCGTGGCCAACCGGGACCTAACAGCCGCATCAATGTGGCTTTGATTGGCCAGGGTCTCATTATGCGAGGCCATCGGCTCTACTACCGCACGCGAGAGCACACTGAAGTGGTTGCGGTTTGCGATGTTGACCGAACGCGAATGGAAAAGGCGCTCAAGGAGTGTCAGCGTGAAAATAACGCCTGCTCGGGCTATATCGATTTTGAAGAGGTGATGGCTCGAAAGGATGTTGATGCCGTGGTGATCGGGACGCCTGATCACTGGCATGCCGCTCTTTCCATCGCCGCGATGCGTTCTGGAAAGGATGTTTATGTTGAAAAGCCGATGACCCTGACCATCGAGGAAGGCAAAGCCATGGTAGCTGCCGAGAAACGCTATGGTCGGGTTCTACAAGTAGGGTCTCAGCAGCGATCCAACAATGCCTTTCGTAAAGCGGCCGAGATCGTTCGGAATGGCTGGATTGGGCGAATCAAGGAAGTGTACTGCGGCCTTGGCCAGTTCCCTCCGCCTTCCGATTATCCGGAGCAGCCTATTCCGGATGGATTCAACTACGACAAGTGGCTGGGTCCTGCCCCTTGGGAGCCTTATCATGAAGCTCGAGTCGAAGGAAATTATGGGGGCGGCTGGCGATCATTCTGGCAGTATGGTTCGCGCAAGAACGGCGACTGGGGCGCCCACCATTACGATATCACTCAGTGGGCTTTGGGTATGGACAATACGGGTCCCGTCTACTTCGAACCTGAAACGGATGAAAAACCATACCAGCATTTTGAATACGCAAATGGCGTTAAAGTCATCCGCGACTATGGAGATCGTAAAGGGCATATGATCCGCTTTGTGGGCGAAGAAGGCGAGGTTTTGGTTAGCCGTGGTGATAGAATCGATACGAATCCGGTTCATCTGGCTGGCAAGCCGCTTGGGCCTGGAGACGAGCGACTTTACAAGAGCGGCGATCATCGCGGCAATTGGGTGGAATGCATCTACACGCGGAAGCAACCGATTTGCCACACGACCGTGGGTCATCGGACGGCCACTATCTGCCAGTTGGCTGGCATTGCCGAACGTTTGAAGCGCCCTATCCATTGGGATCCGGATGCCGAACGGATCGTCAACGACTCAAAGGCTGCTCGTTGGCAGGATCGGCCGCGACGCAATGGCTATGGTCTGCCTGTGTAACCGAAATTTTGATAAATGAAAGATCATCATTCTATTTTCCTTAAGCTGGGACTTATCCTGCTTGCCAATGTATGTTGGCAAACTGGATACAGTCAAATTCCTGGCGACGAGCTGTCCGCCATTATTACCTCGCTCGAAGGAGAAGACTATCAGGCTCGCTACGAGGCGAGAATGGCTTTGCAGGATAGCGTTTCGGATGCTACCGCTCCTGGAAACAGGTCCCAAAGAATCGCTCTAGAAAAACAGCTGATCTCCGTCCTCGACGATGAGCTTCTACCCACAACGCGACTGTGGATTCTTAGACAGCTGGATACCATCGGATCCGATGCCTCCATTGAGGCGCTTGCCGGTTTGCTGAACGATTCGAATGCAGATGTCGCTGACGCTGCTCGCATGGCTCTCGTTGCTAACCCGTCGTCAAAGGCGACTAGGGCGCTCATTGACGGACTCGAGAATGCCACGGAAGATTCTAAAGCCTTGGGGTTTATCTCTGCTCTGGGCGATCGCAAAAGCCGAAGAGCGGTCAAAGCGATTGCCCCTTTTCTGAGTAGTGAGAATTTGGATGTTGTTCAAGAGGCGATTATGGCCTTAGGAGAGATCGGAGGGCGTTCTTCTCGAGATGCTCTGAACGCGTTTTACCCCTCTGCTCATTCTCGCGTGAAAGGTTCTGTTGAACTGGCCTTGCTGGAGACTAGCAATGACTTGGATTTGTGCACTCGCATGATTTCCGAGGGTTCTGACCGTTCCGTACAAGCCTCTGCCCTCCAGCGTGGAGCTTCTCTTAACGCGAATCGGTCTGCTGAAGCTCTACAAGGCGCCTTGGAGGCAGGAACTGCTTTGGACAACGCTTCTCTCATTCGCGTGGCGATGCTCTCTTCGAGTTCAGCCTTACGAGACGTCGCCTTGTCTTCGGTGGAGGAGCTTTCTTTGGCTGATCAAGCCGTGGTCGTGGGGGCTCTCGCGAATGGAGAACCGGGTTCAAATGAGGATGTGACTGCTTCTCTCGCTCAATCTCAAAACGAACCGCTGAAGATTCAGGCTGTCGAAGCGCTCGGAAGAATTGGCAGTGTCACCAGTCTGCCAATACTTCTTGAAGCCTTGAATTCTCGTTCCCGAGATCTCAGGGAAACAGCTGCCTATGCTTTAGCTTCGCTTCCTGATGCGCGAGTCGATCGTGAATTGATGGCCGCCGCCCAGAGTGGTTCTGTCGAGGAGAGAGCCAATGCCCTGGCTGCTCTTAGCCATCGGAATAGCTCTGGAGTAGCCGCGCTGGTGAACGAATTGGTTCAGAACGATGGCGATGACGCTATTCGTGAAGCGGCTTTGGAGGCGATGGAACGTATTGGAGATGCTGCCAGCTTTGAGGTACTGGTCGATTTGATCGTCTCTAATGCCAGCGGCTTGCGTCGCGATGCGCAAAGGACTTTGAAGAGAATGTCGCTACGTATTGGCGATCCTGAGACAGCTTGGGAAGCTTTCAACGTCGGTTTTCAAAAGGCCTCCGGCGATCCTGATGCGAAAAAGGCTTTGCTGGTGGTGATCGATTCCGCCCCTACGAAAGCGACGATCGAATATCTGAAGGAAACCTGGATGAAAGAGGATGAAGCCAGCCGGAAAATCATTCTTAGAACCTTGCCTGTCTGGCGAAACTGGGACGGTGGATTCCTGCTGCTGGATATCGCGAATTTCCAGGATTCATCTGACGCGATTAAAGACAGCTGCTATGATGGGGTGAGTCGATTGATTTTGAGCAATCCTCCTTCGCTGAACCGTAAGTTTGAACTCGCAAGAATGGCCTTGCAGACCGCAACGACAGACAAGCGGAGAGACGCTATCCTCAAGGGCTTTCGTAATTCTGGAGGACCTGAGCGTCGGTATGTGAATAACAATGACGTTGATCCGATTTTAAAAGAGACCGTTTTGGCAGAGGCTAATTAGAGATATGAGCTATCGGTTCTGGCGGTCTTTCCTGACTTTTCTTACCTTGCCTATTTGGCTGCTGCTCATTGGGGAAGCTGATACCGCAAAAAAGCCGAACATCGTTCTCATTCTAGCTGACGACTTTGGTTGGCGGGAAGTAGGTTTTATGGGCAGTTCGTTTTACGAGACGCCTCGGCTCGATCGGCTTGCTGCGGAAGGGCTTGTATTCACAAACGCCTACGCCCCCAGCGCCAATTGCGCTCCTAGTAGAGCTTGCTTGCTCACTGGCCTGAATACGCCGCGACATGGCATGTACACCGTCAATAACTCTGATCGAGGCGAGGACACTCAGAGGAAACTCATTCCTACGGAAAACGTTCGCGTATTGCCCAGCCATCTGACGACCATAGCGGATTTACTAAAAGGCGAGGGCTATAAGACTGCCGCCATCGGGAAATGGCATATAAGTAGTCATCCCCAAGAGCACGGTTTCGATGTGAGTTTTGCCGGTAACCAATGGGGACATCCTAAAACCTACTGGGCTCCGTTTCAAGTCGTGGATGTGGAAGCGGATGAAGGAGAGTATCTAACGGATCTTGTCACTGACGAAGCGATACGGTTCATCGAAGATTCGAGAGAGGGACCGTTCTTTCTATATCTGCCTTTTTTCGCTGTACACGACCCCTTGCAAGGTAAACCAAACCTTGTTGAGAAATACAAAAACAAGCCTAGAACGGATGATCAGGGCAGGTATCCGGATTACGCAAGTATGATCGAGAATATGGATACGAGCATAGGTAAGGTTGTTGATGCTTTAGGCAAGCATGGTCTATCAGATGACACGATCATAATTTTCACTTCCGACAACGGTGGCGCCGAATGGATTTCCGACCAAACCCCGCTGCGAGCAGGGAAGGGGGCCTACTATGAAGGTGGGATTCGTGTTCCTTTCGTCATCCATAATAGGAAATTAATTCCAAAAGCTTTGCGTACCGAAATTCCTATTACAGGACTCGATCTCTTTCCTACTCTAGCTGAGCTAGCTGGGGTCAGTATTGATAATGATTATGCGTTCGATGGCGAAAGTTTGGTCGAGATCATTCAAAATCCGACTGCCACGATTGAACCGCGTCCGCTTTACTGGCATTTTCCCATTTACTTGCATGCCCATTTTCATGTTGGAGATGGGGCTCGCGACCCGTATTTCCGTACGCGTCCAGGATCGATTATGCGATTTGGAGAATGGAAACTCCATGAGTATTTCGAGGATGGCGAGCTTGAGCTATACAATTTGAAAGAGGACCTCGAAGAAGCGAAAAATTTGGTGGAAACACATCCTGAGAAAGCCGAAGAGCTGCATGCTATGATGAAGGATTGGAGAGCCGAAATGAGAGCCCCTGTCCCTGAGCAGCTCAACCTCCTTTACGATTCCTCCGTCACGCCTCCAGGTTACGAATACAACCCAGAAGCCGCGTCGAAGTATGTGAGCGATCAAAGTCCTGAGTGATTGGGCCTCTTTTAGTTGAATATTGACATTTCCCCATAAATCCATACGACAGCCCATATGAAGACCACCATTGAATTGCCGGACGAGCTGTTCCAACGGGTGAAGTCAATTGCTCTGCGTCGAAGGACTACCATGAAGGCTTTGATAACAAGGGCCTTAGAGAGAGAAATTAGATCGTTTTCTTCAAAAGAGAGTTCTATTTTTAGGGTCGACGAGGATGGTGTCCCTTACTTGCCCTCGAGAGGTGCCAGTGTAACGAGCGAGCACGTCGCGGAAATTCTTGAAAACGAGGAAGGCTAGAGCCTGTGCCTCAGCTTTTAGACGTTAACATGCTAATCGCTTTATGTGATGCGGATCACGTATATCACATCAAAGCTCGCAGTTGGTTTAAGCAGGAATCAATAAATGGATGGGCGACCTGTCCGATAACTGAGAACGGATTTCTTAGAGTCCTGAGTAACCCTGGTTATCCTGGCTCAAAATATCAAATAGCTGAAGTCGCGAATCTGCTATTTGCATTGAAAAACTTGCCTGGTCATGAATTTTGGGAAGACGATTTTTCCTTGGTGGACGAGATGTCGAATATTTCATTTGATTTTGTATCCAGTAAATCAATAACGGATTTGTATTTGCTAGTTCTTGCTCTTAAGCGAAAGGGCAGATTGATAACCTTGGATAGGAGAATAAATCCCAAAGCCACTATTGGCGGAGTTCAGGCCCTTGAAGTAATTTCTTAATTTTCCGACTTGCTTGGCTATAAAGTGTGTCGCCTTCGCTATGAACAAATTCCTGAAAATCGATAGTCGTGATAATGTTGCTGTCGCCTTGCAGACTCTTGAGACTGGGTTTGAAATTCTGGAGGGGCTTACCGCTCGAGAAACGATTCCGGCTAAACACAAGGTAGCCCTTCAGCGTATTGATCGTGGGGAACGCGTTATTATGTACGGAATTACCGTAGGCTCGACGATTGAGACTATCGAAGCTGGCGCTTTGTTGACAACGGAAAACATTGAGCACGAAAGCGAAGCCTTTTCTGCAAATGAACGATCTCCTTTGGGAAGTTGGCAGGCTACTGATGTATCCAAATTTTTCGCAGGTAACTTTCAAGGTTTTCATCGATCGGACGGTGGAATAGGAACGGCTAATTACTGGATCGTCGTTCCTCTGGTGTTCTGCGAGAATCGCAATGTCCAAGTAATGCGCGAGGCCTTGGAGGAGAATCTTGGATACAAGAGAGGTAGCCACTATTCGGATCTAGTGAGTCGCCTAGTTCGATTGCGCGCAAGTGGAAGAAGTTCTGATGAGGTAATGGAAGAGGCATTGCATAGCAACTCATCAGCAGCTTCGCGCGTTTTTCCCAATGTGGACGGCGTCAAATTTCTCACTCACGGTTTGGGCTGTGGCGGAACAAGGGACGATGCCGACGCTCTTTGCGCGTTGATGGCTGGATACATCACCCATCCCAATGTTGCAGGGGCCACCGTTTTAAGTCTCGGTTGCCAGAATTCCACTGTCGAGCGACTGGAAGAGGAAATCGCGCGTCGAGATCCTGGATACGGTCGCCCGCTTCACATTTACGTCCAGCAGAAGGCCGATTCCGAGCAAGCCATGCTTACCAAAGCCTTAAAGGAAATCTTTGTTGGCCTTGATCAAATAAATACGCTTCAGCGAGAACCCGCTCCCCTTTCCAAACTGATCATTGGGATGGAGTGCGGCGGCTCTGATGGATTCTCTGGCATCTCCGCCAATCCTGTTCTGGGTCGTGTGTCCGATCTGATTGTATCTCTAGGCGGCAGCGCTATTCTGGCCGAATTTCCCGAACTTTGCGGTGTAGAGCAGGAGCTTCTCAATCGGTGTGTGGACGATGACACAGCCAGTCGTCTCGAGTCATTGATTCGCCGATACGCTGCTCATGCGGCTACCGTCGGAGCAGGTTTTCATATGAATCCGTCGCCAGGAAACATAGCCGATGGCCTGCTTACCGATGCCATGAAGTCGGCTGGAGCTGCCAAGAAAGGCGGAACCTCGCCTATCGTCGCAGCCTTAGATTATACGGAGCCTGTCGCAAAACCCGGCCTTAATCTGCTTTGCACCCCAGGAGGCGATGTCGAATCGACTACAGCTATGGCGGGCTCTGGAGCCAATGTCATGATCTTTTCCACCGGACTAGGCACGCCCACTGGCAACGCGATCTGCCCAACACTGAAAGCCTCCAGCAATACAGAACTTTCCGAGCGCATGAGCGATATCATAGATTTCAATACAGGAGATGTCATCACTGGCGACGTCAGCATAGCCAAACTTGGCGAGCAACTACTCGATCAAGTCATAGCCACCGCCAGTGGGGAGTACACTCCCAAAGCCGTTTCTCTGGGCCAAGACGATTTTCTTCCATGGAAGCGGGGAGTTTCGCTCTAGAGGAAGCGCTTAATTTCTTCCACTTTTCAATTTAGGTTTCCGTATCAAAATATTTAGTACGGCCGATAGAAGCGGCAGAAGCGCAGACCAAAGGATGATGGCCTTATAGCTTTGGGTGGCGTCGAAGGCTATTCCGAAGATGACCGGACCTATGGCTGAACCGATCACTGCCGTCGCGACGATGGCTCCGAGAATGCCTCCTAGAAAACGTCTTCCAAAGAGGTTTGGTTTAAGCACCCCGATAGTAAGCCCAGTTATTGCGCCCGATACTCCGCTCAGGAAGGCGTAGCAGAAAGCAAGGGATACGCTATTTATGAAAGGAATCATGACGAAGGCGACGGTTTGCGTAAGGCAGGCTAGAGCGAGGGCGAGATGCTGGCGCTTTATTTTGTCTAAAACTAGCCCGGATAGAACGACGGTAACCAAGGCAACGAGAGGCTTTACACTCATTACCTGAGCCGCAAACGTCATACTATAGCCTAGTTCTCTAAATATGGATACAAAATGCAGTGTTACGCCAGTCCCCACCAAATTCACTTGTAGAATGCAGAAGGCGATGATCCAGAATGCTGATGTCTTGAGCGCTTGGGTTTGGGTTAGAGATACCTCGTCGTCAGGCGCTTCAGGATTGATGCTTTCACTCTTTTCAGGATTGGTTTTCCTTCCGTATGGATGGATTCCCGCATCTTCTGGGCGGCTTATGAGAAACAGAAGGACAATTGGGATATAGACCAACCAAAGACCACCTGCCAGAATTCGGTAGGCCTGGCGCCAGCCGTATTCATTAATCAAATAATCATTAACTAGCGGAAACACGGCGCCTCCTGCAGTACCGCCTAAGCCAACCAGCATGATGGCGAAAGCCCGGCGTTCGATAAACCATTGGGGCGCTAAGACGTTGGCGGAAAGGTCTAAGGCCCCCTTTCCGGCAAATCGGGCTAGAAGAAAGCCGAAGAATAAGATGATCGGTCCGATTGAAACGCTCATTATTATGCAGGCAATGCCTAAAAGCGCAGCAGACGAAATAGCAGACCACTTCGAGCCAATACGATCGACGACTCTGCCTGCGAAAAACATCATGAATCCCGATATGAGTGTCGCGGCGGAAAAGAGCGAAGAAACGTAGGCTCGACTCCATCCGAACTCTTCCACGAAAGAGTCCATAAAAAGCGAAAAGGAATCCGACTGACCTGGTGTCGTGGCAAACATGGAAAGCGCCCCGAGGAAGACAATAACCCATCCGTAGAAGAAAGGCGCTTTCCTCACCATATTGTTACGTATTGGAGATTCTGTCACAACAGGCAAACACTAGGTTCAGCCCAAAAATGAACCAAGGTTATTTTAGTTCAAATGGGTTCTTTCTCTAGTCGGATTTCCGTTTCTGACTCGAGGATATAAATTCCAATATGGTTTCGTAGCTCGGATTATAATCTTCGGATGTATCCACTGTAAGACTATCCAGACCGTCCGAGCTTGGATCATATCCCGTAGGTAGCATTTCTTTTGGCTGGATAGGCGGCTCGTTATGGAAGCGATTCCATTCGGGATCTTCGAGACGCCTTTGTCGCACACGTTGATTGGCTAGATCCGTTCCAATATGGCAGCGGATGGCTTTGATTGTGGCGAGTTCTCTTAAGGGATCGATCTTGGGAGCCCAGCGTTTTGCACGGAAGGCTGCTTCGGCGACCAATGTTACTTTGTTTCTCAGCAGCAGTTCAATGTTGTCAAAGAAAGTCGAATACGTTGTCCAAGTGATTTCTCTTTCCGGCTCGCCTTTATCTCCAACCGTATTGACGATTCCTTCTTTGATGTCATCTCGGCTTACGAGTGGGCAATGGATGCTTCGGGCTAGCTTGCGAGCAAGGGTGGACTTGCCGGCTCCAGGGCGGCCAACAACGAGAATAAGTTGAGGTAGAGCTGTGGTTTCGATCACTTAATGTTACAATCTCGATTGGGGTGTAAGCTTTCAGATTTGGAGACGGTCTAAATAGATCAGGGTAGGAAGGCTTACTCCACAATTAATTTGTTAGGACTTTGCGATTGGCTAGGTCGTAACGGTCGCCGTCGCGGAGAAAATAAAATCGATCCGAGGACTCAGGAAGGACTTTCTTGTTCCACCCCTCGCGGGACCAAAAGTTTCCATCGTAAACAATCACGTAGCTTTCTCCTAGAACCTCGAAGGTGTCGCCGGTGACGATCAAGGCTGTGTTCTCGTCAATGCTTATGCCAAGAAGTTCCGGTCTGCTTTTCAGAATCTGCAGCATATCGAAGTGTCGGTTTCTAGCCAATACATGCTGATCGATGGCGACATTCTTAAGGTAGGAAAACCCTTCTTCGTGGTCGCCCATCATAATCTGATTTCCGGTTGTGTCTCCACGAGCTAAATACGATCCTTGAATGGTTGCTCCAGCGGAAGAGCCGCCGATGACGCCACCTCGCTTAAGAACATCCCAGAACATTTCTTCGGCTTTCGTTCCGGCATAAGCATCGACTAATCGCCACTGGCGTCCGCCGCCGAACCATACGCCTTGGGCATTCTTAAGGGGCTCTAGAAAGGCGTCGGAGTTGGCTGTGGCCGGATCGCGCGTATGCAGGACAGTGACGTTGTTGGCTCCTAGTTTTCGGAGTCTGCGAGCGCTCCACGGTCGATCTTCGAAATTTTCGCTTCCGTTCGCAGTGGGCACGACGACGAGAAGAGCATCAGTCTCTCCTGCCAACTCTATGAATTTTTCAAATAATTCATCGTTCCGTCCGCCACCGCCGACGATGACAAGACTTCCTTTTTCCGGTCCAACTTTTGTGGCGAGATCTGAATCTTGAGCAAAGCCGAAGCAACTGAAAAACGCAAAGGCAAGCGATAGAGAGGTGATCGTTTTCATACAGAAGTATATACCTGCGTAGCCGCAATATGGTTTCACTTGGCAAGCTTGATTATGATCATCTCTTTTGCGTATTCGATATCTTTCTTTTTTCTGAAGACGATGGTGAGTCCGCGAAGCTTGCCGTAGTGTTTTCCTTCTTTGAACTGTTGTTTCAGTTCGTCGGAAATCTCGGCATTTAATATGGTTTCTTCAAATTTATCTGTAAGGTAAAAAGTGATACGAAAGGCTTCTTTGATGATTGATGTCCAGAAGACCGTCTTCGATTTCCTTTGGACTTTCAAGAGCCAGCTTTTCCCATCCTTGTAATACCGCCATTCTTCGGAGAAATCGAGATATTCGTCGTGAATGTATTCGAAAAACGAATCCCACAATTTCATGCTCTTCCCAAGGCAGGTGGATATCACCTCGTTGGTTGGATACACATCAGGGTCATCGAGAATTGGTTTTTCAAGTTCCGCTGTCATTCAATGCGATAATGTTCGTAGAAGCGATTGTGGGCCTATTGCCTAATTCTGCGATCTTAAATGGCCGAGCAAAACGATAGGTTAAAATTAGCAGCATTTCTAAAGCCCGTGATGAGCCTGGCTTAATTTGGGCTGCGCAATGGTTGCTAGTGGGTAAATGGAGACGATGGCTTCAGAACTGTAGCATTGATGCGTATAACCGGAGTTTGGAGCGGGAAAGCCGTTCAGCTGAAAGAGACGGTCGTCGTGTTCTTCAACCTTCACATCGGAAATTTGGTATGGAGGGTGGTGAACTTGGCCGCATTTGAGCGTGTCCGTTTTGTCATTGTAGGAGAACAGCCAATACCTCTCCACGAGAAAGAATTCGAGGCTTCCCGGCTCAGCCATTGCGGAATCCCCTTTTTGAATATAGGCGTATCTGAGCTGAACATCGGGCGAGTTTGTCCGTCTGGAAGCGTATTCTATTTTTCCTGACGAATCATCAATGCGAGCCTTCATTTCCGCGAAATGGTAGGGCAGACGGAAGAAGCTGCGAGCCACTTTAACCGCTAGCTTTTGATTGGCATCTAGAGAATAGAACCAGACTCCCGGCAAACCAGTTTCCTTGTGGTAGACATAGGTGCGCAGATTGATTTCCAGAAAGTTGGAAATGCCAGGAACGGCAGGGCAGCATCTTGGCCTGACGCCTTCCATAAAAAAGGGCACAATGCCAATGTAGGCTTTATCTTCATGCGTATCGACTTCGAGACCGGCAGGAAGGGAGGCTTGGATTAATGCCTTTTCTATTTCCCAGTGAAGGAAAAGCAGGTGTCGCCAAGTTTGATGCATGACGGGCGACCCGGCAGGCCTGCTTCTCGCCTCTAGGCGCTTTTCCATTGTGGGAAACATTATGATGATATTTTGTGTCGATTGGCGGCGGATTGGTAAATCAGATCTTCACAAAAGGCCTATCACTTTGAATGCAATGGCTTATAACCGCAAGGCTCGTCAGATTTCTTCCCATTCTAGGGCTAGGAATTCTCATGCAAAAGCGCTTCTGCTCGACGACTCCTCTGCAGAAGAAAAGAAAGACTAAGCTTTTGGCGTAGCTAGGGCCGCAAATCCTATCTCGCTGCTCCCTTCGCTACGTAGCGTATCCACTCGTTCACGGTTTGAAAGTCCCCGGCGACCGCCCAGGCGAAGCCCGCTTGGTAGGCGATACGACCTGATGGGTCGGTTTTTGCCGTAATGATGATATGACTACGATCGGGAGTTTCGCTTTTGATTTCAGTAACTTTTCCCTTGTAGGGGCGGGAAAGGATTACAGCGGTTCCGTGATCGGTATCGTCGATCGTCTCCCAAGTGGAGATCCAGAGACGATCGGTATTTCCCGAATAAGTGGCAGCCAGACCATCATGCGTAGCGAGGCCGATAGCGACTTCGACTTGGCTGGGTTTTCCGTCGACGAAGAATTGACTCTCGGCTTTGAATAGATGGTCGCCGGCTTTAAGGGTGAAGGTCCGCAGTTCGCGAACCTCCATGGGGAGACCTTTCCAATTGTATTCAAGTTCGAATACGGCTCTGGCAGGACCGTTTTCGATGACGCGATGACGGTTGAATTCTTCTGATGGCGTAAGCTGGCCGTCGATCCAGAGAGCGAGTCCTCCGCAGCCGAGGGAATCGCCGACATGGTAGGCGTCATAGCCTTCCCCATAGTCGGAGTGGTAGGACTGGCCATTATTCATCCGTTCGTACCAGAGGTCGATAACGGGTGTGTCGACGCGTTTGAACCAACAGTCGATTCCGATGTTATTCGACGAGTCGCGCAGCGAGCGACCGAAGAGCCGGAAACCGACTTTATCGTTCTCGAAGGCGAAGTCGTCTTTCCATTCGGGAATCGTGCGAGCAGAGGCGAAGCCCCTGTCGTTGTTTGAATCGCTCCCGATCGCAGTGGACGAAAGGAGAGCGGCTAAGAGTAAGCAGAAGACTCGATGTGTCATGCAATCGGTAAAGCGATCTTTGCCGCGTTGCGCAATGCCGAATGGGCGAATTCAATATTCTCCACATTGTTCTCCGGCAAGTGGAGGAAGGGGCTGGCCGATTGGTTTTTGATTTGGGGTATCCGATTTTAAAATACAGCCTCTTTCTTTAGATCAGGACCCCTACCGCCGACTGTTTCCTGTCGGTTTCCAACAGCTTTCGAAAGCGAAAGAATGAAGGGGAGTCAGGCTCTAAAACCAGGACAGGCACGATTTATCTTGACCGTTTATGAAAATAACTATCTAAAAAATATAATTTAAAGCGTTTTATTAGATAGTTTTTATTGATTATGAAGGTTTCAAAGGAGCAGAAACAGAGGACGAGACGAAAGCTAATCGAGGCTGCAGTGGAGCTGATTGTGGAAGAGGGTCACCAGAAGGCCACCATGAAGAAGATAGCCAAGGCCGCTGGAGTGGGGCCGGCGACGATCTATAAGTACTTCCCTTCCAAGGAGAAATTGATCGTGGGCTTCTACGTGCAGAAAGCCCGAGACGCCATCGAGGATCTCGACGAGATAGGAGATTTTGGCGAATACAATCTGAAGGAGAAGTTGCAGATATTGCTGGAGAGCTACCTTGAGCACCTTTTGACTGATCGCGAGTTCGTCTTGAAGAGCTTGGATATCATACTCCACTCCTCGTCGCTCGCCTACCAAGACACGACGCCGATTAAGAAGGAGTTCAAGGCGATCATTACGAAATTCTTGGACGAAGCGGAGGCCTCCGGCGAGATCGATGAAATCCCGTTCAAGGAAGTCATTCCGGAAATGCTCTGTCACTACATGGTGGGTGTATTGATTTATTGGAGCAAAGACGAGTCGGAGGAGTTTGCCGATACCACGCAAATGATCGATCTCTCGTTGGAACTGAGCCAATTGGTTCTCAGTAGCGGTTTGATCAACAAGACCTTCGATGCTGCTTCCTTCTTTTTCAAAAGCTATTTCTTCCGTTCCATGGGCGATCATGGCAGCATCCTAAAGAAGCTGGTCAAGGCGAAGACGGCGTTCATCACAGGCTAATCGGTACTATGGAAAAGAAGAACGAGATTCCAACCGGTCGTTTCTCGCGAGCTGCTCTCACCGGGGTGACGGCGACTAAGCTAGGGGCCAAGCAACTCGCTCATGTGAGCAGAAAGGTTTTAAAGGGAAAGGCCTTTACGGAGGAGGATCAGAAGCGTCACGAAGAGGAGCTTGGAAGGCTTCTCTTCAAAACGCTCGGCATGTTGCGCGGCACCGCCATCAAGCTGTCCCAGGCTCTTAGCCAAGAGGCCGATCTGCTTCCGGAATCGCTACGCAAGGAGCTAGCCAAGGCTTGTCACAAGGTAGCGCCGCTGAATCGGGCCTTGATCCGCAAGGTTTTCCTGAAGGAGTGGGGAGTGGGTCCGGAGAGGGTGTTTCGGGAGTTCGATTCGCAAGCCTTCGCTGCGGCCAGCTTGGGTCAAGTGCATGAAGCTGTAGGAAGCGATGGGCGGGCCTTGGCTGTAAAAGTGCAGTATCCAGGAATTGGATCTACCATCAAGAGCGACGTTCGAATGATGCGCGCCATGTTGAGCGACGTGGCGGGGCGTACCGGAATCCTGCCGAGACGAGAATTGATCGACGAGGTTCTGGATGAAATCGAGGAACGGCTGCGCGAGGAGATCGACTATCGGAACGAAGCGCGGAACATCGAATTTTTCCGCAAAAACGTAACCATTCCTGGAATACGATTTCCCGAGGTAGTCGAGGAGTCTTCAGGAGACTTTGTTCTCAGCATGGTTAGACTGAATGGCGTCCATATCGATGAATGGGTCGCTTCGAACCCCAGTCAGGACGAGCGGGATCGTGTCGGGCAGCTTTTATTCGATTTCCTGGCCAACTGCTTCCATGACCTCAACTGTATTCATGCCGACCCTCATCCGGGCAATTTCCTTGTTCTGGAAAACGGAGACTTGGCTATTCTGGATTTCGGCTGCGTGAAAAAGCTGGACCCCGATTTCACTCCGCAGATTGGGCGCATGCTGAGAGCAGTGGCCGCAAGCAAAGACGAATCGAAACTCCCTGAGCTGATAGCCGTGTATCGAGAAATTGGATTTTTCGGAAAAAATCTGGATCTGGACGAATATATGGAAAACATCCATCCCGTGTTTCGGCCTTACAAGGACTGGCTGGGGGAACCCTATCAGGAAGCGACTTTCGACTTTGGTCGGATGTCGCCTCTACCGAATGCCAACCTGCGCGAAGGGCTTTCTTTATCCAAGCAGATGAGCGGATTCCCCAAGGACTACATATACTTCGAACGATCGTATTACGGGCTAATCAGTCTGTTGAGGAAACTCGGAGCCCGCGTCAAGACGGCCGGCATGATAGATTTCTAGAAGTCGCGCGGAACTGTGGAATCTGAGGATAGGTTCTAGTTAATCAACATCGCTCGTCTCTCGCTCGATCTGGCGTTCGCCAGAGCGAGGTCCCGCTTGCGGCGGGGATGATGTTTATTTTCAAAACAGTTTTAGGCATCCAAATGGACAAACCATGAGGCTACCTATTCTATCCGGCGCATGACCCACTCGCGGAGATGGCCGTCGGCGTGGTGATTGTCCCGGAAGATGAGCGTTTCGGCGTCGACTTCGAATTCGGTAATGATGGTCTTGCCTTCGAAGAATTCCGAAAGAGCGAACACGGTCACGCGATGAATTCTGCCATCGACGATCTTGTACTCCATAAACCCGCCCCCTGCAGGCAATTGACTCAGAATCTCGTCGGGTGTCATCTGAGCGAAATTCTTTTCCACAATCGGACGATCGTCCTTGCCGCCCAACGCCATGATGTAGCGCTCGGAAATCATGTAGTGGAAATTCTCTCCCGGCTCCACATGGCCGGTGTCGAGATCCCGCGTCTCCACCAATTTCCATACGCCTTTCAGTAAAGTCGGATTGTCGCTTGCCATAGTCGTATTGATCGAGCCAAGCATAGCGATCAATGCCATTAGGCAAGCGAAGACGGAAGCTTCGCGACCTTTGCCGATTTGCTTAAACGGGGAATTCTCCTTCATATCTATTTCGGGAAAGATTAATAGCCTTTCCCTAATTTGTTCTCAATCCATAAAGTGGTCTGAGCAGGAAAAAGCCCGAACCAACGGTTCGGGCTTCGCGTAAATTGCAGAAAAAGTATCCTGATTTCAACTACATAAGGATCTTATTGAAAGTGGAATAGTTTGCAGACCCTGCCAAGCGCTTTACCCCATTGCCTCATCCGGCCTCGTCACAGCGGTTCCTTCAATATGCGATTTCATTGCCATTTGCAGCAATGTTTGCGTGCGATATGCGAGATCCATCGAACTTGCGGAATTCTCTGGCTTGCGCTCGCGAATGGCGGTCAAAAAAGTTTGCCAATAGTTCTCGAAGTTTTCAGTTCCCTCAATCGGGATCTGCCTTGGTGGTTTGCCGTGGTCGATTCCACGCCCTTGTGTCGGGTAGAAGAGAATATGTTTATTATCGGGTCGGATGGAAAGCGTGCCATCCCATCCGCGAATCACGGGTGTCCGAAACCCCGAACCTCTTTTGGTTATGCCTTGCACATTATTACCCTGCGTTCCCATCACTGTTAGCATAACTTTCTCTGGATAGTGAGCAACGAGGCTGAAGCTGTCGGGAACTTCACGCAGATGGTAGTCATAGCGATCGATTGCCCCCAGTCCAACGACTCGTTCGGGAAGACTGAGTCCTAAAATGTCGACAACCTGAGTTACGCTGTGAGGATATAGATCCGTAACTGGCCCCCCTGCATAGTCCTTGAAAAGCCGCCAGCGGAAAAAACGATCCACGGAAAACTTCCGTTCAGGCGCATCTCCGAGAAAGGCTTCCCAGTTGATATCGCTTCCGGGGCGGGCATTGGGATCATCTATCTTCATCCCTCGTTCACCCCAATCTCCTGTTCTGAAGTATCCGGTCTCCGCCTGAAGAGGTTGTCCAATCAAACCCTCCTGTACGAGTTTTTTCATCTGTTTCCATACCGGATCACTCATCGCTTGGGTGCCTAATTGGAACACTCGATCCGAAGAAGCGACGACTTCTGCCAGTTTCTTGGTAACGGCGAATTGGCTCCAGTGAGAAACCGGTTTTTCGCAATATACATCCTTGCCAGCGCGGATCGCTTTAATGGCTTGGGGCGCGTGGTGGTGGTCTGGGGTAGAAATGACTACAGCATCAACGTCTGGATCGTCTAAAAGCTCCTCGCAGGTCTCGTAGATCCGGGCTATTTTAAAGCGGCTTGCCTTATCATCTCCCCGTGGCCGGTAAATATCGCAAACCGCAACCAGATCGACGGCTTCACCGGCTTCCTTCAATTGTTTTAACATGCGCATGTGGCCGGTTGACCGCCCGCCTGCTCCAATGAAGCCAATGCCAATCCTCTGGTTCGAACCTTTCGCTTGGGCGCTCAGTATTGCAGGGGCAGATAAGATGGCCGCCGTACCAATCGATTTACGCAGAAATTCGCGACGGTTTTGCGGTTTTGCATTCATATGAATGTGATTTGATTTCTTCATGATATTTTGGGTAATTTTATATTTAAATGCTTATAGCTGATTGCGGTAAAAATGATGCAGGCTAGTGGTTTAATCACTGCCTGACTTGTCCGGAGTAGTCTTTAACAACGGTCATTAACTTTCTTACGACAGACGCATACTTCGGTCTGTCCGCAACGTTGATGGTTTCTTGTGGATCCGATCGAAGATCATAAAGTTCAACCTGCAGGGACTGCCCTGAGTTTACATCCCACCAATGAACGAGGCGAAAGTTGGAAGTACGTACCGTATCTCCCCAGTAGCCCTCCTTACGCCGTATAAAGAAGCTATGCGCTGAATCCTCTGAATCCTTTTCCGGATCATCCAGCCAGGGCAGAAGGGATTTTCCAGCCAGGCCTTCAGGGATAGGTGTCCCGGATAGTTCAGCTAGAGTCGGAAAAAGATCTACCGTCTCTACAATTGCCGACGTTGCCGCGCCCGGTTGATTCATTCCGGGCACACTGATCATTAGCGGACTTCGCGTAGCTACTTCGAAGTTTGTCTGTTTTCCAAAAATACCGCCTTCCCCTAAGTGCCAACCATGATCGCTCCATAGCGCAACAATGGTAGTTTTCGCTAGTCCCAGGCGGTCAAGAGCGTCCAGCACCTTTCCAATTTGCGTATCCACGTAGCTGACACAAGCGTAGTATGCATGACGCTGTTTTCGCGCTTGCGCTTCAGTGATGTTACCTTCGCCGCCAGGCCAGTCGTAATGGGTGGTTAACTCAAAACTCGGATGAAGAGAGTATTCGGGATTCGCGCCTTTCGGGGGTCGACTGTTGGAAGGTTGTGGAATCTTTACCGGATCGTAAAGATCCCAATAGCGAGAAGGAGCGTTGTGTGGGAGATGAGGCTTGTAAAAACCCACTGCAAGGCAGAATGGCTGCGAGGCCGAACCTGTTAATTGCTCCAGCTTCTTGACTGCTTCTTCGGCAATCAAGCCATCAGCGTATCCATTATCATCTACATCGATATATTCATAAGCAACTGTATCGGTTTTGTTGCGACCGTATCCATATTCACGAAAACTTCCATCCGCATAACCAAAAAATGCGCCCCAAGGATGTTGCCATATGCCAACTGGGCCAAAGGCTTCATCCCAGCTGAATGGAATTTCGTGGACGTTCTGCTGCTTATCAATGACGCCACCTGGCTGATGGCTTACTTTGCCTATGCTAATGGTCTCGTATCCGAATCGCCGCAAATGATGAGCCCATGAAACGGGATTCTCCGGCTCTGGCTGACGACGCAATTTGGACCAGATAGAACCATCTCTTAGTCTTTGCCCGCTCAGCAATGCCGCGCGGGAAGTCGAGCACACGGCTGCTTGCACATAGTGGTGAAGAAAAACCCTGCTCTCCTCGGCCAGTCGATCCAATGAGGGTGTCTGCGCTATGGTATCCCCATAAGCGCCAATTGTCGGTCGAAGATCGTCAACCGAAATAAAAAGAATGTTCTTTGGTTTCTGCTGTACGGCGCTGGCCTGACAGACTGATCCGAAAAAAACGCCTATTAAAATCAACTGACTTAATTTTATTAAGAGCCAGTCAGAATTGTAGCTCGGGCAATATTGATTTAGCGCCTTGTATTTCATTGTTTTATATAAAAAGAGGATTCGGTCGCGAAAAGGCTGTGTTCTTTCCTTAAAAATGGCATGGCTACCTTGTCCTCAAAAACGACTAGGCGATACCGTAGTACAAGCTCCTCGTTGGCATTCAATATGAGGTCCTTGTCGTAAATGAAGACCGGGTTGAAGTAGGGCATGTGTGGCAGCGCGAGCCAATGCGCGGGGTGGCGTGGATTTTCAGGATGATCCAGAATCGCAATTCCATTAGTCGATTCGACTGGCTGCTCAACATAAGCCATCCATGAAGTTTCAGGCGCTATCAATCGAATCTGTTGATCCTTTCGCTCCATCGTTCCACGACGGCCATCCCAAACCTTTCCCTGATCATCGATAAACTTCCAGCCGATCAGTTCCGGAGACAGGCGAAGCGCATAGCCACCATAATGCCATTTGTTTATCGTTGTATCCACTATTGCCTGAAAGCGGGATATTGTTGTGATTTGGTAATCGTCTTTCAGCGGAGAAGAAATGATGATTTTTCTTTCTTCTCGAAGCGCTTCATTTCCTTCGAGCGTCATATAGCGAAGAGCAATATCCAGTTCCGCAGAGAAACCTTCCTGGGCGCGAAATTGCCAATCGACGACTTCAGTAATTCCCTCGCGTCCCCGTCCCGTCTCATTTTCTTCCCAGAAATTTTTTCCATTTAGGAACTTCCACGAGAACCAGTTTGCCCGATGCCAGGCGTGATCATCGGGACGATATCCCGTCAAGATACGACCATCACTCAATG
>JANQKI010000104.1 GCA_028281165.1 Opitutaceae bacterium
CTCCCAATATTCCGGCGTGTCGCTCAAAAGCCTCTTCAAGTCGGAGATACCGGAGACCATTATTCCAGCCTGGTATAGGTCTGGCGTAAAGGTTAAGCCAGCCAAGGCAGCGTAGCCGCCGTAGGACGAGCCGTAGATGGCGATACGATCAGGATTGGCGATGCCTTCTTCGATTAGCCACAAGACTCCATCCGTTATGTCGTCTTGCATGGCGAATCCCCACTGCTTGTATCCAGCTTGCAAGAACGCCTTGCCATAACCTGCGCTTCCTCGAAAATTCATTTGCAGAATCGCATATCCGCGATTGGCGAAAAACTGGACCGTGGGATCGTATCTCCACACGTCTCTGGTCCAAGGACCCCCATGGGGGTAAATGATGGTTGGCAAGTTAACTCCTGCACTATCTCTTGGCAGAGTCAGGTAGCCATGAATAGTTAATCCGTCTTTACTTTGGTATTGGATGGGCCTGGTGTTAGCCATGTATTTCGGCGTAAGCCAAGGCGAGTAGTCGAAGAGCAAAGTCAGCTCATCATTTCTTGCGTCATAGAAGTAGCACTCCCCGTGATCTAGATCGGATTTAGTCCGGACCAGCATACGGTCTTCCTCATGGTTGAAGTCGAAGATTTCAAATGAATCACTTGAAAGCTTTGAGGCAATATGAGCGCTCAGTTCTCCATATTCAGAATCTATGAAATGCTTGTAGGGCTTCTCCGCCTCAACATTTATGTAAATCGGCTTTTTTCGTTTGAACGAGTAGTGAAGCGAATAAACATCGAAGATGGGATCCTCGAACAGCAGTTCTTCAAGCTGGCCTGAGTTTGTATCCAAAATATAGATAGCCATCTTATCGCGTTCGAAGTTCGAGGCTACATAGAGATCCTCGTTGTCAGCTGTAAAGAAAAGCGGACTTGATTGGTTGGCTGGGCTGTTTGCGGGATAATTCTGCCAGGAAGCGTCTTCGTTTTCTCGATAGCGTAGACCGTTACCTACGGCCACACGAACCACACCATTTTGATCGGTCAGCCAATCGGTCACGTCTCCAGGATTTTGCTCTGTCAGTTTGAGAGCTCCATTGTAGGCATCCATTCGATACACGTCAAAATGCTGGCGATTACGCAGATTCAGACTTATCAAGATAGTCTGAGGTTCAGCATCCAGTTTGTCTATCAAGTGGGCTCGTTCGCCTTGGCCTGGAGTTAGTTGGGCGATAGATCCGCCGTATTTGTTGACTCCAAACATTTGCCAATTTTCATCTCCTTTGAGATCTGTTATGAAGACCAGGCGTTCGTCGTTTGCCCAGAAATAAGAGTCGACCTCTTCAGGATGGCTTTCGGTGAGGGTTTGCGTTTTGTCTGAGCCGACGCGTTGTACGGTTAATTCGAAGCGATTGTCCTTGAGTTCAAGGAAAGAAATCCATTCCCCGGATGGGGAAATGCGATATGCTTTTCTAAAGGGACTGGAGAAAAGTTCCTTTGTTGGGATACGAGGAACTCGTTCTAGCGCTCCGGACTGCGCATTTTCCGTTCCACCCGCATTTTCCGAATTCGTTAAGGAATCGGCGGCCGTAATTTCATTGGAGTCGGTAGGATAGACGTTCCTATTCGGCTGACAGCCCCTAGGGATGATAAAGCCGACTGCAAAGGCTACCAGGGCTAGCGTGACTAGTCCCACGATTCGACCTTTCGGTCTTTTTCCTGAGCCAGTCTTTTTTTCAGCAGGTCGCATGCAGTTTAAACACCAGGAAGTTCGTTGTGTTTCTAGCTCAACGAATTGCGATGGGATGACGTTTCAAAATTCAATTTGGTCCATATTTTGGAATAAAAGTAGACCCTTATGCCTCATACTCTAATAGGAAAGATTTAAGATTCATTACCATGAAGCTAGTTTCTTGTTTTTCGATGTTTTGCCTAAGATTGTTCATTGCTTTTGGACTGTTACTGCTTGTCGGCTGCTCTAGCATTCCAGCCTATCAGCAAGAGTACGTCTCAAAAGCGGGAATGGTTAACTCTGATTCCATGCTGGAGAGCAGTCGGGTAAACCTCATGTCGCAAATCGAACCTGGAAACTCCGTTTCAGGTGGAGCTCAAGCAGCGGGGTGCACCGCATGTCGCTAATGAAAATGGGGCAAAGGAGGACGGTAGCTTGGTTCGTATTCATGTCCTTTTCGGGCTGCGTCAGCTTGTTGGCAGCTCCCTCTCTCTCGCAGTTCGAGATGGGCCTTGAATCGATCAGTTCAGGGGACGTTCGTCTCATGCAGGCTAATGCTCAGTCACAGTTCGAATCGGATTCTTTGGACCTTGGTCTAAGCCTTTCGCTTGGCAGGACGGAAATCGAATACGTACCCGTCGATTTTGATTTTCTAGGGCGAGAGATTGATGTTACGGAGCAGAATAAAGCCATTCAGCTAAATGGGCGAACTCGGATCCGCGAGAAGTTCTGGCTGGTCGGAGGTTTTGGCTATTACGAGGGTTTTACCAACTATCGCTCCATTTGGCTGGACGAGTATTATCGACAACAGTTCAGCGACTTGACCGGGGTTCCCGGCTCCGAGCTTTACGTTGATGCTGATCCCAAGGGGTATAACGCAACCGCTGGGCTTCGCTGGGAATATTCACCCAGCTCGGCTTTTGCTCAGTTGATGATTTCTCAACTGCAGGACGACGTTTCTCCTGGATACGAAATTGATTTTGAAGGACTGAGGCGCGGTGAACTGACTTTGGCAACCTCCGCCATCAGCCTTTCTACTGAAAATGTAATCAGCAAGCGAATACGATCATTGCTGGACCTTCGAGCTTCGCAAACCAGCGCTCGAGAATGGCGCTATGGCTTGGGCGTGACCTTGTTTGCCGCATTGGGAGAAAAATGGGTCACGCGTTGGCAAGCTGGCATTGTCAGTGAGGATCCACAATTCGATGCCCATTCTAGCAGTGTTGCCATTGAATACGAGATATCCGATACGCTGTCCGCGTATGCAGACTTTAGTTACTACGATGATACGGGCGAGATCGAGGATGCATTCCTTTTCACCAGCGCGGCTCCGGGCTTAATCAGTCGTAAAGCTGGTCTGGGTTTGAGATGGGAGGGGAATGTTTGGTCGGGCAGATTCTACCTAGCGCCTTTAAGCTCTAGCTACGAGCCGACGCAGTTAAATACCGATTTCTTTCAAAACCTCTACAGCGATCGCGATTGGACCGTAGCTCAGGTTGTATTCGGCAGATCCTTTTAAGTTGAAATGAAGAACCACTTTCTTGGCAGAAGCTATTTGCTCGTTCTTGGTGTATTGGTTTTTTTCGTACCCATTTCTAAGTCGCAGACTTACCAAGTTGGGCAGGTAGTGGAAAATTTCACTCTCGTAAATCGAGCCACCAATCAGCCCGTTAGCCTCTACGATTTGGAAGGCAAAGTGATTTTTCTCGAGTGGTTCGCTTGGTGGTGTCCCTTTTGTCAAGCAGCTGCCGCCGAAATCGAGCCTGGAATCGTTGAACATTATAAAAATCTAGGAGGGACTGCCTCAGGGGCTCCCTTCATGCATGTAGCGCTAAACTTGCAAGGCGGTCAGGATCAGCAGACTGAAGGTTTTATTGACGCCTATAATCTCTCATTCGTGCTTGATGATACGAATCGAGCCGTAGCGAGTCGCTTTCAATCGGGAGGCCAACCGATCTTCGCCATCATCAATGGCATTGCCAATTCGCCAAGCCACGAGCAATGGGAGCTTGTGTATTCACAACTAGGATATGGTCAGCTTTCGTTTCCAATCGAAACGTTCCGGGCGGCAGTCGACTCTATCGAGGCCGCTCCACAAGAAACGGGATTCGAGGCTTATTTAAGTCAGCTCGGCATTCCCGAAGATCAGAGAGGACTGGCCGACGATCCCGACAGAGATGGGGTTTCCAATGCTCTTGAATATCTGACGGGTTCAATAGCGAATGACCCTTCTTCGGCTCGTGCCCCAACGATTCGATATATGAACTCTGGAGGAGCCTTTTATCTGACCATCGAATATACGCGTGACGCGTCGATCAGTGATCTCGCTTTGACGCCCCAATTCAGTTCTAGCTTAGGATTCGATGACTCACTTCAGACCGTCGAAGTTTCGACTGAAACGATTGCCGATGGCCTGGAGCGAGTTATTATCCGTTCTGCCATCAATCTTGGTTCCCAAGCTCAATTCGCTCGCTTGATGGCCGGTCCGGCCTCGTCTTCGTAGGAACCTGAGAGAGAGGGTATAACGGCTCTTTGAGCTGATAGAGACGATTTTCTTCTACACGTACTAGACACACCACTACGTTTTTAAATGCGGCAGTACTCGCTGGGGTGGTAACGTCGAGCTCTCATATTTTGGACGCGCTAGCGTCCAAAATTGTGAGCAGTGAATTGTTATCATTTAGCTCTTTTATGACTCATTTGCTTTTCTGTCAGTGATTTTCGACCATACCCATTGAATTGAAATTCAACTAGAAGATTTTACGTACTCCAGTCTAATGCAATCTACATAGGGAATTTTCTGATACGCACTTTCTTTTGCCATTAAAAGTTGCCTAGAAATTAATAAAATTGTTCCTAGAACAACCTCAAATAAAGTATGAGAAATAGAACTCTTCTAATCCTTCTTGCCTTAAGTGCTTTCTTAGCTGCGGTGAATTGCAACGCTCTTACTATACTCCAAAATCAATTCGACAGGGCGAACCAAGTACTATCCTTTAGCCCAAGTGGCCAATCCTTTCTGGCTGCTGATTCTGATATCGGTGAAGTCGGTTTCTTCATCCATCCTATGAATCAACACATTAATGACCTCACTTTGAGTATGTCGATCTATTCAGGTTCAGGCGATTTTTCTGAATCAGCAAGATTAGGAACTGAAGAGTTTACTCTACCGGACAGATATCTCGGTTGGATTGATTTAAATGTGAGCAACATCGCATTTACAACTGGAAATACTTACACTATAGGAATATCTAATGATACTGCTCAATGGGGCTACTATCTTCAAGATGACTCAAACCCTTATTCTGGCGGAACTGCTTGGATAGGTGGAACAGCACATCAAGACCAAGATTTAAGATTTCGAGTTAATCCCGGAACAAATGTAGCAGTCCCTGACTTATCAAGTTCGTTGCTCTTGCTGTGCACAAGTCTTTTCGGGCTTTTTTGTGTTTTACGCAAATCAAGAAGAATTAAAGAATCTATCTGAAACACTCGACCTGGATTCTTTGATGGAACAATCCACACCCAATTCTTACAGCCTGTAGTTAACATCGCTTTTAAGATAACGTCTTGCTGAGGCAATTGGGAGCGGCATAGCTGGTGCCGATTGTCTCGAGCAATTGGTTCTGAACTATTCATGCTTTTGAGCAAGATTAACTACGCTTTCGATGTCATCTAAGAGCGGGTTAATTTTCTTGGCTTTCTTAATATCTCTCTCGCTGAAATCGGAAATGACTACTTCCTCGTCAGTATAGCTTTTCCCTGTATTTAGGATCTCGCCTATGTAATTTATTTTTCCAGCTTCTACTGAAAACTTTAAAACCACGTCTGTCGGCAATCGTTTGTCTTTCAGCTCTATGGCAGCGTATCCGATCATTGCATAGTTGCTGTGGCCAGAACCTTTTATTCTTAGCAAGAGATACTCTCCTAGAGGCAGCTCCCTCAGTTGAACAAAACCGTATTTGCCTTTCCCTAGATCTCCAAATGGAGCCTGCCTGTAGCATCATTTACAGGTTCCGCCGGAAGAAAACCCACTTTCGTGATCTGTCCGTCGCTTGATTTCTTGCAAATATTATTGCTTAGGAAATTGGAGTTTTTTGATTTCCCATCTACAGCCAAAATGAGCCCGAGGTCTTCACCTAACTTTCTGCCTGACTCGTAGAATATCGGTAAATACCGTTTTGTCGTATTACAACCTGCCAAAAAGGCTAAGCTGAGTGCTAGAAGAGTTATCGTCGTTTTTTCATGTCCTTCAGAACGTCTAGTATTTAGGATGGGTGCAGTGAGCGGAGCGACTGTAGGGAGTTGTATCGACTGCCTTGTTGGCAGTCGATTTGTATTCATAATTCTGAGAATACTTCATTGATTCCAAAGGTTTCATACTTCCATCGTAAGCCACGCCTGGATTTTCAGTGAACGGGTTGTTCATCGTTTGTTGCCAACGCTAAGAGGAGGTAACGGGACCGGCGGAGCTGGTACTGGTTGCCTCGCTCGCTTGGTTAGCATCAAGTTGCTTTATGTATGCTTGGTCGCATCTCTCGGACACATGTTCGGCTCTGTAGGGAATGAAACCGTACTTTTTATAGAGCCCAATCGCTTCTTTCAGCTCGGACGCCGTTTCTAGCGTAACTCGATTGAATCCGAGATCAGATGCTCTTGCCAGGGCATGCTCCAAGAGTTTCTTGCCTAGGCCTTTCCCTTTTTCGGCTGGAGACAGATACATTTTTCTCAGCTCGCATAAACCACTTTGCATTGGGTAAATCCCGACAGTTCCAACAATTTCGTTTTTGTGGTTTTCCAGCACATCGAAACAGCCTCCACTTTCAATATAGTGATCTTCGATATTGTTGAGGTCTGCATCGGTATTTGCCGGATCCGGTTTGAGCCCGTAAGCGCGTAATACGCTAAAAACCAGATTCGTGATCTGTTGAGTGTCTGCGTTGTTTGCGGATCTAATCATTTTCATCTGCTAACGTCGGGGCTATACAAGAGCGCTCGTCGCGGAGCGGTGAGTACGAATTGTATACGCCGCTTGGTTGTGAGCTATTTCCATTCGCTCCATTTCACGACACCATCTTTCGTCGTAGACCGCTCCGCAATGAGCCTGTCTGAAAAAACCACGCCTGTAATACTATTGCCGATCGGTGTTCCTCCATCTCCGGGATTAATTTCGATAGAATTCAATTCAGATAGTTTTCCGTTTTCGAGCACATAATAACCAATCACTCCAGATGAGCTACTGCCACGAAGGTAAACCCAT
The DNA here is from genome assembly GCA_028281165.1 of Opitutaceae bacterium. Lineage (GTDB taxonomy): Bacteria > Verrucomicrobiota > Verrucomicrobiia > Opitutales > Opitutaceae > JANQRT01. Next base: position 6,968 of record JANQKI010000104.1, read on the forward strand.
ATTCTAGTCTTCCTCCACAGCTTTTCGATGCTAACCGCTTTAGGATGAGCAGTGATCGTTCCGATTTCTGCCAAACTCTCTTCTTCTCTTAAGTAGAGCGTGAAGAAGCTTCCGGAGTTGCCGAAGGTGTAGAGGGGAAGGGACAGAAGAAGGTCGTCATCTCCGTCAGAATCGAAATCAGCGATAAATCGGTACCGTTCAGATGTTCCGGCGCCATCTAAGCCGCTTGCGGGGATCAGTGAAGGGTCGTCTGCGCTTCGAACAATTGATGCAACCGCTAAAAGAGTGAACTGTAGTAGTTTCTTCAACACAACGTAGAGCTGAGGCGAGGGCGGGCTCAGGCGAGGGTGGAGTTTGGGTTGAAGGTTGATTGCGAGAGCGAGGTTCTATGCGAACGGAGACCTGTGAGGGAAAACTCAATACGTGGATGCTTTCTCATGAGTGGATTCTATGATTCTGATAGAGTTTAAACCACGGATTACACAGAGTGCACGGATTATGTTCACAATCAATTCTGTGTCTTCTGTGCAATCTGTGGTTCATCTATCTTCTGCCAACGTCAAAGGGTGGAAAGAGGCGTTAGCCGAATTTCTACACCTTAGTTCTTCTCTTTCCAGAATTCTTCGAGTCTGGATTTTTCTCTTTCGATATCAATATCTGCAATGCATTTTCGCACGAACTTAGAGAATGAAATATCTTCAAACGTCTCGCGCTTTATTCTTTCGTAAATATAAGGTGATAGCGTGAAACCTAGTCGATATTCATCATAGACCCTTTCCTCAATCCGCTCATTCGTATGATTAAATTCTTTACCCTGTAGGATCATATCGATCGTTCGAACGAATGACTCGTGCGTTAGCGTCACCCAATCATCATAGCGAGGGTTTTTGTAAATGAGTTGAATCTCAAACAAATCAGATTTTGACATCAACAACTCCAAGTGCGCATCCACGGCGGGGTTTACAACTTCATGAAGAGCTTCGTGATAAAACAAACTCTTAGAAGGCTCTCCATCTCTCGGTCCAGATATAATGTACAAGACACCATTTATGGTGCATTGCTGCGCGGTAAAATACGACATCTGAGGACAAACCATAAAATGCACGGGATAACCTCTCTCTCCTTGCACTACATGATTAACGTTAAGCAGTTCTTTTATGTCCTGAAACGCTACATTTGAATATGGTTTATATTGTAGATTCTGAACTTCTAATTGTTCCTTATACTTCCCCCAAATTCTTTTAATTTCGGCCTTATCATAGAATTCTTTTAATAATGCTGATAGCGCTTTTGCGTTCTCAATTACTTCAGGAGACACATCGCTTTTGGACTGATCAATGCTCAGCTCAAATTCTGGAGATGAGCCAAGAGACAATGCGGCAGGCGCGTATGAAGACCAGCTCCAGTTCATGGTTTTGCGGTGAAACTTGCGAATTCTCTTTAAATACTCTTGATCTAATTTTCCTTTAACTAGGCTGCGGATTTCTAAACGGATCGGATTCATGCCTTCATCTCGGAACTCGCCGTTGAAACCAGCTGCATTCATAAAAGCGAATGCAGTGAATAAACGTTCGTCAGGAGAGAAGTAGAAATCAGTGTTTTCTCCGTGAGAATTAAACACCGTTAAAAGGGTAATGAGGATAAATGTTTTTTTCATTTTTGCGAATCGCTAAGGTCTGGCGACGGGAGCGTTAGCGACCGTTGCCAGCACCGTCTGGTTAGAATAATTCTTTGTATTCACTAACTCCGACATACTCGTCGTATTTCGCCCGCTCATCTTCTGGGGTTCTTGATCTCATAACTCTAATCGAAAATCCACCGTAGAGATTTCCGTGATCGTTGATCATCCAATCTTCGATCTCTTCTCTCTTAATTCTAATGGATTTGTGGTCCATCAACTCCTTCGGTAGTTCAAAATGCTCACCTTTCAGTAGGTCGCCTTCGTAACCTTGGAAAGTGTACCAAACGTGTGCTGTGGTGTCGCCATCTTGGATCGGGACTTTTATCGCGAAATAGACTCCGATGTTCTCTTTGTGCTCTTCGTAGATTTTAAGGAAGAAATCGATGGATGAACGTGCTTCTTCAATCGCTTTGGCGATCTCTGGGTCGTTTTTTGCTACGGCGACGAATGTCGGCTCTTGGGCTTCTTCTTTCTCTTCTTGGGACATTGCGTTGGTTTGTAACAGGAGGGCAGGTACTAATGCTAAGATAATCCTCATTTCTCTTCTAACGCTAAGCTGTCACGACGCGGGCTTGCCCGTGTTGTGACAAGCGCCTTGTTAGGCTTATCTTTGATAATGTCCGGTAGAGTTCGGGATATTTGGATCTGGTTTGTAAGTATAGCATGGATCGCTGGATGTTGTGTAACCATGGCTTAATGACGATGACCTCTGCGACAAACGTACCTTTCCGGGTTTCATCGTATCTATTTCATTAAAAAGTTCTGGATGCGTCTTCCAACGATCAATTACGTGTTCGGCGAAGGACCAAGGGTTGATCGTAATCACATATCTATTATCTTCTTTCTTTAGTATTTTTGGGTACTTTTCGAAGCCTATACCTTCTGAAATATCCCAACCCCATCTGGTCTTATCTTTTCCTTTCGTAAATTGCTTAGGATGAAAGTAATGCTGCATCCCTACTCTGTACATTTCCCAGAAGCTCTTAAAGTCATCGGGACTCACTTTTCCGTCTAGGTCTGCCGAAGCTTCTTTCCACCTCGCATCGTCATTTGCAGGTTCGCCTCTCGATTTGAGGCAGGAGATGAGATACCGTTCGTAGAGGCCAAATGTCATAGACATTACTGCGAATGCACCATCGCCATTTGGTAAAGATCGGAGAGCTTCGTATGGTGCAATCACCCAGCGCTCAAAAAGTTCGTATTTTTTGTTCTCCATCATTTCTGCCTAACGCCAAGCTCACACATCGGCGCGTAAGTGCCGATTGTGAGCAGCGACTTGATATGATGCAGTGTAGTCGAAAGCATGGGACAACGTCGATATTCGAACACCTTCAAGTTGCTCAATCTTCCCAGTGATGAGCTTGGTCGAATCATTTTCCATCTGCATAGTCTTTCTTTTGATTTTT
>JANQKI010000132.1 GCA_028281165.1 Opitutaceae bacterium
GTTGACTTGATATTGCGAATTGGCTCCGGGACGGAGAACATTCGAGACTCCTTCAACGGTGTCGTTTCTATCGGTTTGGATCAGGCGAGCCACCTGAGTGAGCGTGGTGCGCTCGTTGTAGGCTACGGATGCCAGGATGCCGAAATTTTCGGTTGGCGTCCAGATGGCTAAACCCGAGAGACGAGGATCGATGGCATCTGGCTCTATGTAAAAACTGCCATCAGCGCTACCACGAAAAGAAAAGGTCTCGCCCTGCTTCTGAGCATCGAGTGGACGGGGAGTTTCGATGTTGATTACACCCCCGATTCCTCCTTCGTCTAGATTGGCGGTGGGACTTTTGAATACAGTAACACCTGAGACCATCTCAGGAGCGACATTGTCGAGACCGTAGGCGGAACGATTTCCAAGACCACCGTCGCCACCAGAACCGCCGCGGACTCCACGATTGTTTATTGAAGTTATGTTAAATTGAGGTCCGAGCCCGCGAATGGAAACAAACTGACCTTCGCCCCCCTCGGAACGACTGATCTGCACGCCTGCAATACGCTGTAAGGACTCGGCCAAGTTCTGGTCAGTATAGTCGCCAAGGTCGGCTGTAGTAAGTGTATCTACGATAGAAACCGTCTCGCGTTTAATAGCTTGGGCATCGAGTAGAGAAGCCTTGTAGCTGCCTTCGACAACAAAGGTCTGCAGCTCGTAAATATCATCCCCCACCTCAATGTCTTCCTCGGAGGAATTTTGAGCGAAAGTCGTTTGAGCGAGGAGAATGGGTAAACAAAACGCGCAAGACACCAATGAAAAGGCCTTCTTGCGGGAAGTATAAATGACGTTGTCCAAAGAATCGCAGGATACCTTTTGGACAAAGGTAAACAGGAATTTAGGGTGCATTTAGGTTAGGGTTAACGTTGCCGGGGACAAATCCCGTAACCGTCCATAGAGGACCAGTTGTAGGTTAGTTGATAAGGAAAGTCAGGACTGATAAAAATAAAATGGGGACATGCCTTAGACTCGAAATAGCCTATCATAGAGGGGGGGCATTTCGCAATGTATCAATTGCTTTACATTTGTACTTTTGCATTCCCGAATGTAAAACAGCGAATGCAGTCGGCACCAGAGGCCAACTAGGAGCAAGTCAACTAGTGGTGACCAAGGGCGGTCGTGAAAAAGGTCCGTGCCTTTGTCGGAATTCAGATGGAGCGATTCCAACATGCCGTCGAAAGAGTTTCGAAAAATGATAAGGGTCCGACAATCCGACGGCCTGGCCCACCTCAGCTATGCGCAGAGTAGTACTCAAAAGAAGTTCACGAGCCTCTTGCAATTGACAATCTATAATGTAGCTCTTGGGCGACGTTCCCAAATTCTTTCTGAACAGCTTGAGCACATGGGACCGACTACGACCAATAAGCTTAGCCAATTCGGATACCGTTGGCGAACGCTTAAACCCCTTATCAACATAGGTAAGCATACGCTTCAATTCCTCGGGATAGTCTTGTGGAGTCTCCATAAGCTTGGAGCGCTTTCGGAATAGCTCATTGACAATGAGATTCCCCAAATACCGTCCCTCCATCTCGTCCTCCCCGTGGGTCTGTATGTACCAGCGGATGGCGTAGTCCAATAGCAACCCAATCGGCTCGTCAGTTTTTATTTTTAAGCGAGTCGTACCTTCAAATCCTGTCCATAAGGCATCGCTACGATCAGGCGAGTCGAAGGCTACATCGAAAGTCTCATGAGGAATTTTGGGTATCCACTGGGAGCCCGGTTTGTAGTTGGGGACCAGATGAACGTGTCCTGTGAACATGGGGTATTGAGCATCGGCAAAGTGAGCTATATTTCGATTCCAAGGCAGCACATAAAGATCGTGCGGCTGCAAAGGGTACATGATACCATTGATCTCAAAGTGGCCCTGGCCGCTTTTACACCAATATAAGCGCCGGCTTTGTACACAGCTGCTTCTAAGGTTCTGGCCAGCCGCAAACTGAAAATATCCTGCTCGGCATAATGCAGGGGAGGATTCTTCAGGCAACGGGGTCAATTTAATTTCGCTGGAATCAACCTGAGCCATGAGTTTAACCGAATGCATAAGTACATCTACTTCGCCACCTGTCCATTGTTTTCAAACTTCGATTGCATTATTATTAAAGGCATCCTTTTTTCTCCTAGTACGTAATAAGCTAAATCTCCAACTGGACGGTCCCAGGCATTAAGTGTTCAAATTTTGGATACGCAATATCGATCAATGCCTATTCTTCGACTAGTTCATCTATCCATCGTCTAACCCCTTTTTCGTTAAATCCAACTTATCTCGAAGCGAAAGTTCGTATGAGCAAGGAACGCGCGCCAAATATTTTATTCATAATGACTGACCAGCTTCGGGCAGATTGCATAGCTGCCCTAGGCAATGATAAAATCAAAACACCACATCTCGATAGACTCGTCTACGAAGGGACTTCCTTTGATCGCTGTTACACTCCTAGCCCCGTTTGCGCGCCTGCCCGTCATTCATTAGCGTGCGGAGCGCCGCCACATATTACGGGCTGTGTAGAAAACGCTAGCGGCTTGAATCATTTTCCCAGCGTAATGGAGCGACTAGTCGAGAGAGGCTACGAGACCCACGGTGTCGGCAAAATGCACTTTTCGCCGGAATTAGGAGATTGGGGATTCAACAGTCGAGATGCCTCGGAGGAATTAAAAGGATATACAGATACCGACGACTACTGGAAGTTCCTGGAAGATAAAGGCTTCGGCCATGTTATCGATCCACACGGACTGCGCAGCGAATATTATTACTTGCCTCAACCATCACAGCTTCCCGCAGAACTGCACAACAGTCACTGGGTAGCGGACCGGAGTATCGATTTTCTGGATAATCGAGACCGTTCAAAACCGTTTTTTCTTTGGACGAGCTTCATTAAGCCGCATCCGCCTTTCGAAAGTCCTAATCCCTGGGGACGGCTTTATCGAATGCATGAAATGGAGGAACCCTTCCTTCCTGAAAGTGGACAAGAGCACAGCACCTTCTGGAATAAAATGCAGAATCGGTACAAGTATGTCGAAGGCGTGGCAGGAAATCGGAATCTGTCTCGCTCTATCAAGGCGGCCTATTATGGAACGATTTCGTTCGTCGATTACAATATAGGCAGAATTTTCGAATCACTTGGTAGTGAAATCGACAATACATTGATAGTCTTCACTTCAGACCATGGAGAAATGCTAGGAGACTTTGGTTTCTATGGGAAACGCACCATGCTAAACGCCTCCGCTCGCGTACCCATGATTGCCCGATTGCCTGGCGTTTTTCCCGAAAACCATCGTTGTGAAAAACCAACTACGCTAATCGATCTGTTTCCCACATTCACGTCGCTAGCCGGATCCGTCAAAGAGCCTCCAAGCCCTGAGGGCGTTAGTCTAATGGAGACAGTAGAAGAATCGGGCGAAGATCGAATTGTTTTCAGCCAATTTTCTAAAGGCAAGCTAGGCCTATACATGGCGGCCGACCAAAACTGGAAGTACATTTACAGCGCAGCGGATGTTAAAGAATGGCTCTTCGACCTGAATAACGATCCAGATGAATTGATTAATAAAGCTCAGGATCCTTCCTGCGCAAAGCCTTTGCAGCGTCTGAAGCAAGCTTGTATCCAACGTTTTGATTCAGCTGGATATTCTACTCCCATTGAGGATGGCGATTGGCGACGCTTTCCCAAAACCGAACCACCCACTCCAGAAACGGACGATGGACTTCTGCTCCAGGACCCCGTAGAATTGGAATCGCAGATAGCAGAACTGGGCGCCTATGCTCGCTCTAACGAGTTTTTGAAAGACGAACGGTATCAATGGTTGAATCGGGTTCGCCAAGTCTCGCATTCGGAGGAAAGCGAAGCCAGCTCGCAAAACAATCATGGCGTTGTTAAAACGAATCTAGGCGCAAAATAGCAAAGATACGGCGAGGCCTTCGCTTTCCTAACAAAGCCTGAACCGAAAACGGGCCCGAGAAAGGCGACGAAACAGTCGCAGCTGTATTTCACCTTTCTAGATTACCTAATAATAAGGTGGCATCCTGCAGGTAAGAGAGATAGCAATTGGATTCCCTCATTTCCCTTTTCTAACCCCCCAATTTATATGCCCCAAGAAGAAATCAATCGCCGCTCCTGGCTGCAAAGGATGCTTTATGGAACGGGGGCTTTGGTAGGATTAAGCGCTGCCAGCCCTATAGCAAAAGCTGCTCCCATAAGACCCAAGGACAAAATTAAAGTCACGAAACTAGAGACCTTCGTCTTAAAGAACTCGTGGGTATTCGTAAAAATTCATACTGACGCCGGCATCACGGGTTGGGGGGAGATGCTCAAGGATGACGCCAAGGCCTGCGCGGCTGGAGCCATGGAAGTAGGCGACTATTTAATTGGCAAAGACCCAAGACCAGTCGTTCACCATTGGCAGGCCATTCATCGGGGCGCCTTTTACAGGGGTGGACCCATCAAGACCGCTATTCAGTCCGGGATCGATCAAGCGCTTTGGGACATCGCAGGCAAGTGCTACGATGTACCCGCTTTTAAACTACTGGGAGGCCCTACGCGCGATAAAGCCTTGGTTTACGGCACACCGAACGAAAAGACCGGAGTCAAACACATGAAGGTCAGTAAATGGACAGATCGCAGGGCTCACAAGTACCTCGAGGGCAACAAGTTCATCGAAGAAGCGGTCGAGCG